>CAYMXC010000212.1:0-5719 GCA_964394135.1 uncultured Phycisphaerae bacterium | reverse complement strand
GATTCCGCTCTTGTTCAAGAAGGCTTATGCAATGGGGGCGGAGAAGACGCGTATCAAGATCAAGGCAGCGGGTGCAGCCCAGCTTCTAGATGCGAATGGGGTTTTCAATATTGGGAAGCGGAATCACCTGGCATTGCGGAAGATTTTGTGGCGAAACAATGTGATGATCGATGCGGAGGATATCGGGGGTGTGGAGGGCAGGACCGTTCGGCTGGAAATTGCGACGGGCAAGGTTTTCGTGAAAACCAAAGCTGGAGAATACGAGCTATGAAAGGCGAATTAATTAATTTTGTCGAATGCATCGAGCAACTGCCGGTGCTGCCCGCGACAACGGTTCGGCTGATACAGCTTTTGAACGACAAAGATACTCGTATCGATCAGATTCTCGAGGTAATTCAATATGATCAGAATCTGACGCTGGAGATTTTGAAGCTTTGCAATTCCGCATATTTCGGACTAGTCCGGCAGGTTCATTCGCTTCGTGACGCGGTGGTTTACCTGGGCGCCAAGCATCTGATGCAGATGGTTCTTGGGATTCACTGCAATTCCATGCTTCAGCAGCCCAAGCCGGGATATGGGCTTCTGACGGGGATGTTGTGGCGGCATTCAACGGCGGTAGCGTTGGCGGCGGATAAATTTCTGGTGGAGAAAAATCACAACAAACCATCGAGCGGTCTTTTATTCACCGCGGGATTGTTGCACGATATCGGCAAGGTTATTCTGGACCAGTTATTAGCCAGCAGGTACGTTCAGATTCTGGAGTTTGTCAATCAACGACCTATTTCATTTCACGAAGCGGAGCGGGAGATTCTGGGATATAACCACTGCGACGTTGGTGAAATGATCATGCTTCACTGGCAGTTGCCGGAGGTGATGGCTTCGGTGTGCCGATATCACCATAATCCGTCAGATTATCGCGGGGAGGATCCTCAAAGCCGGCAATGCATCGATCTGGTCCATATCGCCGATTCGCTGGTGTTGTCGCTGGGACTGGGCATCGGGAACGACGGTTTGCAATATCCGTTTGATTCGGCGCTGGCGGAGCAATATTGTCTTAAGGCCGATAAAATCGACAAAATCGGTACAGAGGTTTTAAACGAGATTACCATGCTGGAACAGCAGTTTCAGAAGACACAGGGGAGTTAACATGGAAATTTTGATTGTAGACGACAGTATGACCATTCGCGCGATGATTAAAAAGGCGCTTGAGCTTTCTGTGTCGAGTCCGTCGCAGGTTTACGAGGCCGACAACGGGATTACGGCGTTGGCGAGGCTTGCGGAAAAGAAGATCGACCTGATTCTGACCGATATCAACATGCCGCGAATGGACGGTCTGCAATTGATCGAGAAGTTGAGAAGCAGCGAGAAATTTTCACATATACCCATTGTAGTGATCACGACTGACAGCAGTCGCGATCGTATCGAGGAGCTGCAGCAGCAGGGAATCAGCGGTTACCTTCATAAACCGTTTCGGCCTGAGCAGCTCAAGCAGATTTTGACGAAAATAGAGGAGCCAAGCGATGAGTGTCAACCAAGTCACACTGGCCAATGCGATTTCTGAAGTCGTTGAGAATCTTTCCATGATGGTCGTGGAGCCGCCGACGGAGGAGACGGTATTTGACCCTGAGCTGCGAGGGTGGATCGAGTTTACCGGACCTGTCTGCGGTGAATTATCGATTCGGTGCAGAGAGGCATTGGCCCGTACGCTGGCGGCGAATCTGCTTGGAACGGATCAGGCGGATGTACAGACTCAGGCCAATTCGTGGGACGCATTGGCTGAATTGCTTAATGTAGTGTGCGGGAATCTTGTGACGAGTCTGTATGATCCGGATCGGCCCTTCAAGCTATCGACGCCCCAGATCGTAATGATCCCTAAAACGAAATCGGACGATATAGAGGGGAAGACTTATGAACAAAACGGCGTAGTGGAAACGTGGGAGTCGCAGAGGACGATGCTGCTTCTCGACGGTGAGCCGGCGGAATTTATTCTTTCCGTTCGAGGTTGATTTTTCCAGGCCAAAGAGGCCGATTTTTCAGGAAAAAACAAATGCCAGAGATATCCAGCAGTTTAGACGTTACGGTCAAGAAACTGATAGTCGCCCTTGCCGATTTGTCCCAACAAATCGACACAACCGATCTTGGGGAATTGGCCCAGATTCATGAAACGGGGACAAAGATCGACGAAGCCATTCGCGATAAGCAGGGGGCGATTTTCGATCGATGCCGGGACTTTTGCCGCTGCGTTACCACGACGGCGGAAAATATCATTCTGGAAAGCTGTCCTCAACCCCAGCAAAGCCTGCAAAACCTTTGCAGGGCTGTACGGATATTTCACGAGGCGGTCGAAGTAAACGATTCGCTACCTGGGGTTGAAGTTGTTGACGAATGCCTGAATATTATCGCCGGGAAAGCACATAATACAACTGATGGGACTCGTGTCGCGGCAGTGGAACCGGAAGTGAAATCGGAACCAAAATCCATTGTATCTGAGCCGGCTGCGACTGCTGGGGTTGAACCTTCTGCGGCTTCAGTATTGTCGACAGCGTCTGAGGAATACAAATCGGAGCCGCTGTATCTTTCTTCGCAGGAAACCGAGTATGTTCAGAGTTTCCTCACGGAGTGCCAGGAGCACATCGAGAATATCGAGACGGGACTGCTTACGCTGGAACAGACTCCTGACGATCCGGACAAGATCAACGAATTATTCCGGCCGTTTCACACAATCAAGGGGATGGCGGGTTTTTTGAATTTGCGGGACGTTCAGGCTTTGACGCACGAGATGGAAACGCTGCTGGATCTTGGTCGGAAAGGGAAGATGAAGATCACCTCGGCGACAATCGATCTGATCTTCGATGCGTTGGATGTGCTGAAGGTTCAAGTTTCATCGATCGGGCAATTTCTGGCCAAGCCGAACAATGAAGCCATTCCCCAGCCGCCGCTGAATGACATTCTTCACCGGCTGAAACTGGCGACAACGGGCAAATATTTACAAACCGCTCAATCGGCTGGGAGCGAGTCATTTGTCGGCCAGCCGCTGGGTGAGATTTTGATAGACAAAGGACAAGTTCCGCCGGACGTTGTCGATTTCGCTCTTCAGCAGCAAAAGCAAAGCTCTGATCACAAGCCCCTCGGAACCATCCTGACTTCGATGGGGACAGTGAATGCGAAAGACGTCGACAAGGCGTTGCGTCAGCAAAAAACCGAAGTTCAGGAGGCTGTCGTTCGCGTCGACACCATCAAGCTTGACAATCTTGTGAACATGGTCGGCGAGCTTGTGATCATTCAGACACAGGTGGAGCAGAATCCTTTGGTTCGTCAAACGCCGGCGTTGGCTCGTCTGATCGAGCAGGTATCGAAGATCACACGTGACGTTCAGGAAATGGCGATGTCGATGCGAATGGTTCCGCTGACCCAGACCTTCCACAAGATGGGCAGAGTGGTTCGTGATCTGGCGAAGAAAGTCGGCAAGAAGATCAATTATGAATTGGACGGCGAGGACACGGAACTGGACAAAAACGTTATACAGGAGCTTTCCGATCCGCTGATGCACATGATTCGGAATTCGGTCGATCACGGGATCGAATCGCCTGAGAAGCGACTTGCGGCGGGCAAGCCTGAAACAGGCACGGTCAAGCTGCGAGCGTATCATCAGGGCGGCAATATCGTCATCGAGATTTCGGACGACGGGAAGGGGCTTGATCGCGATTTTCTGATTAAGAAGGCCGTTGAAAAGGGGTTGATCGACGGCGACGCGCAATTGACGGAACAGCAGGCGTTCAATCTGATCATGGCGCCCGGTTTTTCGACGGCGGAGAAAATCACCGACATTTCCGGGCGCGGCGTCGGAATGGACGTAGTGAAGCGTAATATCGATAAGTTGCGGGGCAAGGTGGAAATTCATTCTGTCAAAGGCGAAGGGACCACATTTACGATCCGTCTTCCGTTGACGCTGGCGGTTATCGACGGGATGATCGTGCGGGTCGGGACACAAAAATTCGTTATTCCGACACTCTCCATCGTTCAGGCACTGGCTCCGAGTCCTGATCAGATTCAGACGGTGCAGGGGAAAGGACGGATTCTCAATCTTCGCGGCCAGATATATCCTCTGATCTCACTGAAAGCCATGCTCAAAATTCACAAAGAGCGGGAGGAAATGAATCAGGAAATGGTTGTGATCGCTCAGGCGGAAGATCAGCAGGTGGGATTGATTCTTGACGAACTACTCGGCCAGCAGCAGGTGGTGATAAAATCGCTCGGCGACAGTTTCAAATCGGTGACGGGGATTACAGGTGGAGCGATTCTTGGCGACGGGACGATCGGTCTGATTCTCGAACCGGCGGGTCTGCTGGAAATGTCGCGTCGCAATAAGGCAGAGTGAGTCCCCTTTCGCACTATCGCCGCCAGGCGGAATTGAGATGTTCGTAGCAGCAGACGGCCATCGCCAGGGCATCGGTCACGTCGGCGGGGACATTTTCATCGAACGGTTTTAATCCCAGTCTCGACATCACGGCCTGCTGAATCTGCATTTTTCCGGCATGGCCTGAACCTGTGAGCGCTTTTTTGATCTGCGTGGCGGAGAGATTCATGACGGGGATTTCGTGCCTGCGGGCTGCGAGCAGAATGACACCGCGTGCGTGTCCCATGAGGATTGCCGTGCGAGGGTGGGCGTAGTGGCTGTATAACTCTTCGACGGCGATGGTATCGAGCGGATGTTCATCGAGCAGGCTGGCCAATTCGTCGTATAATTGAATCAATCGGTCGGGCAGCGGCGCTTTTGCATCGGTTCTGATAAGGCCGGCGTCGATGACGCGAAAGGTTCCCCGCGGCTGAGGTTCGATGATGCCGTAACCTGTGCGTTGGAGTCCGGGATCGAGGCCGCAGATCTTCATGGGAGTTTTTCCCAGGTCGTACCGTCCTTGGAATCCTTGAGCTGGATTTTCAGGTTTGCCAGTCGGTCGCGAATCAGATCGGAGAGTGCGAATTGTTTTTGTTTTCGTGCCTCTGCGCGGACGTCGATCAGGAGGGTCATCAAATCTGCGGTGAGCTGATCTTTGAGTTTTGTTTCCTGCGGTTTGTCGAACAGGCCGATGAGGGAGCCATAATATCGCAACGTTTCGGCTCCGTATTTCAGGATTGAAGCATCAGCTGAATCCTGAGCGATTTGATCTTTTCTTTCCTCCATGAATTTGTTTACTGCGTTGGCGATTTCATAGAGCATGGCGATGGCCTGAGCGGTGTTAAAATCGTCGTCCATACTCGATTCGAAGGCGTCGGTCCAGGTTTTCAACTCGGGCCAGGATTGCGTTTGCGGTTTTTGCGCGGGATCGTAAGCTTAAGGATCCCAGCCGATGTTTTTTCTGATTCGTTCGAAGAGTCTGTAAAATGTGAGGATGCCTTTTTCGACCTTGAGGATTTCCTCGTCGGAAAAATCGATTGGGCGTCGATAGTGGGTGCTGAGGATGAAGAAACGGATCGCTTCGCCGGAGTGCTGTTCGAGCAGTTCGCTGAGGACGCGAATATTGCCGAGGCTCTTGGACATTTTTTTTGTATTGACGCGTGTCAGGCCGTTGTGGAGCCAGTATTTGACGAAGGGTTTGCCGGTAGCGGCTTCGGACTGGGCGATTTCGTTTTCGTGGTGAGGGAAGAACAGGTCCATCCCGCCGCCGTGGATGTCGATGGTTTCGCGGAGGTATTTTCCGCTCATTGCGGAGCATTCGAT
>CAYMXC010000211.1:0-5745 GCA_964394135.1 uncultured Phycisphaerae bacterium | reverse complement strand
CATCTATTATTTTTGGGCAGGTTTATCGAGTGTTTCCGGCCTGGGGCAAGGGTTTGGTCATAGATTTTTTTCCCGGCGATTATAACAGCCACGTTCAGTTTTTTATTTTGCCGTTTTACGGTCATGTCGAAATGACATCCAAAGGCTTTCACTGATTTCAGCGACATCTGATCCCAATCGGCGGGCAGCCGGGGGGTGCAATGAAAATGATTCAATCCCGTCGGCACGATTCCGAAGAGTCCTTCTGTAACGACACGGCAATATAAGGCGCTCTCGGCTGACAGTTGTCGTTGAATTTCTGGTCCAGCTTCCACGGCATAAGGGACATGCTCACCCAACAGGCGTCGACGTGTGTATGTTTTGAAATGGCTCATTGTTTTTTCTGTTGCACCGGCGAAAAAGGCGCCTCGCAGCGCATAAAGTGTCGAACGATCCCAAAAGGTTTTATCGCCTGCCTGGGTAGCCAGGCCGTTTTCCGTCCAGAGTCGCGTGGAAAAGAGGGCAGAGATCGTTCCGCTGCGACGATTCATGATACCCATTGTGAGCGGCAGGCAGATCCATGCACGCAAGACATCGTTGCCGTCGTAATAGCGATAGGTGTGGAAATTTTCGACGGTGCGTCCGAAATAGTTTTCGATCGCTTCTGCGAGGGCGTCGGCTCGTCGATCGTATTCACGGGCGATTTTGGTTTTGTCCAGGGCTCGTGCCAGATCGGCAGCCGATCGCAAACCGCCATAGGCCAGGGCGGCGGTGGAAAGGTTTGCTTTGCCTGCAGGAAATCGTCCCTCGAGTTCGTCAGAATCTGAAGCAATGACGCCTTCGGGGGTTGTTTTGCGTTTGCAGTATTCCAGACACCACTGGATTGCCTGGAACAATTCCTCTGCGATTTTTTGATTTCCCAAGGCGAGAGCGAACCTGGCTGCACCATAGGCGTACATAGCAGCATCGCCGCGATCGCCTGCGCCGTTCCAGAAACTCAGGCCCTCCGCGATAATTGAAGAGGGAATCGGTGCATAATCGGGTCCCATCCAAGGCATATACAGGCGATAGGCGTTCAATGACGCTTCGTTGGCTGTTTCATCGCCGAGGAAGGGGAAAAAGGGGCCTGCATATTCTGCCTGATCGTTACACCAGACGGCTGCATAAAAAGGTCCGCCGCCTGGGCAGTGCATGAGGCCGCTGCGTGTTTCGAAGACGCTTTCTGCCGCTCGAATTTTGGCGAAATCGAAGGCTCGATTCAGTATAGGGTCCGGTGATTCGAAACGAAGGGAATGAATAATTTTCGCGAGGAAAATACGTCGTTTCTTTTTTTCGGCTATTGGGTTTAATTTCGGGGGTTTATCGAGGATTTTTCGCCCGCTGAAAAAGAGGCTGAAGGAGATTGTATTGCCGGGCTTCAGGGTTGCATTTGCCGTGGCATCGTGAGTCACATCCAGAACATATATTCCGAAACTGCCGCGAGCGAGATTTGTATGCGTGATGGGTTCAATGTCGATTCGCATCGGCTGACTGGTTGTATTTTTCAGCGTAAAGCGTTCTATCGCCGCTGGTGCATGCATGGAGGGGAAAATGGTTCGGATGATTTCGAGCCCCTGCGGCGTGGAGCTTTCGATTGTCAGTAAACCATCGAAGATGAATCGTCGAGGAATTTCGGTCGAGATCGGTTTTCTATTTACTTTGATTGTCGGATCGATTTCCATTGAGTAATCGCAGCTGAGACTGGCGTGCGTATCGTTTGGGTGCATTCTGAGGGTTGGCCAGACGATGTGATGCTGTAATGTCAGATTTCCTTTGTTGGTTACGCCATAACGAACGATCAGCGAAACCAATCTTCCGCTCATTTCGATATGGTCTTCGTGCGGAAGTTTTCCTGAAGATGTCACGTTCCAGACAATGTCGGATTCGTTCTGTAATGACCATCGGTCGGTTTTCGGCTGATTTGACATACCTGATGCGTATGAATTCGGCAGCATTGAAAATACTCCAGGGGTCGATTGTGGTTGAGAGGGTCTACTTTTTCTTTACGATGGAATTTCCCTCAAAAAGTTTACAGCCCAGGTAGAGTCGTTGAGGAGTGAGATTCGGATTTTCCAGACGCGTCATCAGGGTTTTTGCACCGGTGGTTCCCATTTCCGTGATTGGGATAGCGATGGATGTTAACGACCAGTTTCTGTTATAGGTTCCTTCGAGCTGGGCATCGAAGCCCATGATTTGGAAATCTTTTCCTGGGAAGAGGCCATAGGCTATTGCGCCGTGGATGAAGCCATAGGCCAGATCGTCGGATGCAGCGAAGACGGCAGAGGGTCGAGGATCGAGCCTAAGCCATTCTGGAACGATTTGTGCGGATTCGAAACTGGTGTACCAATTACAGGAGAATTGCCATTCTGGCCGGATTGTCGCATTGAGTCCGAGTGAGAACCCTTCCAGACGTTTGGAAGAAATTTTATCGTAATGATCGTGATCGGCCTGGTCGGTTACTCCCAGAAAGCAGACATCCTGATATCCCTGGTGCTTGAAATATTCACCTGCGAGCGTGCTTCCCTGGACATCGTCGACAGCGATGAGGTCAAATCGTTCGGTCATGGTAATTGTACATTCGCTGGATGGAGTGATGACGGTAAGGACCTGCTTCGGCAAGCAGGCGAGCTGGAGGAGATTTGAGGGATTAACCACAACAACTCCGTGAAAGTCTGTATTCAGGAATGGCGTCATGGTGGTGGTGTTGGGATCATCGATAATAGAAGTGACGATTTCGCCGCCGGCATTTGTGATGGTTTTGATGAAGGAATCGATGGCTTGGGTGAAGAAGGTATGCCGCTGGAAGACGGAACTATAAGTCAGCAGTTGAATTTTTTTGCCTGTAAGTGGTGCGTCTGCCGTAATCGGCTGATCGCAGAGCAAGCGGTCCAGCTTGGGTTTCATGGAATCAATATTGTTGTTGACGAAGGTTCCCAGGCGAGGTTTTGAAACGAGAATGCCTTCGCGTACCAATTCTTTGACGGCCTGATAGGTGCTGGATTGGCCGACGCCCAGATTGACTGCGAGGTCTTTGATGGGTGGTAGTCGATCGTTAGGCTGCCATTCTGTAATCAGCCGCTGGCATATTTTTTTCTTGATGCACTGATAAGCCTTAGATTTTTCCAAGACATTGAAACTCATAACGTTATATCACCTTTTTTGCAGGTACAGTTTATCCATCTTTGTATACATTGTAATTATACTATAAATTTCACCAGAATGTAATGGAAAAATTATGTTAACGTATTAAAAATATGTTGATTTGGTTTTTGGGATTTCGTACAATGTTCAATGGTAGGGAGTTATTACACTCATACCGCGGTTGTAGTGATTATTATCATTAGCAAAGGTTTTCTCGTCATCCTGATACTGGAGCGATGGTATGCGAAAGGAAGGAGATGGAGGATGAAGCGCATAGCTGTTGTGGGATTTTTGTTAATGGTGATGTGTGCAGGTCGTGCTATGGGGAGGGAAGTGACGCTGTCGGGTTCAAATATTCAGGATGTGACGCTGCCGGCTGCGACAGGGAGTACGGTTAATGATCCGTCTGCGACGGAACTGGGACTGCTTGAATACTGGCGGGCAGATACGATTTATGTTATTCGCGGATTTATCAAGATCAACCTTTCGTCGATTCCTTCCAACAGTACGATATCGTCCGCGACGTTCGGGATATGGTATATTGACGCCTATGGCGAAACGAATGTGAATCAGCTGACGGTGGGTTATACCATTGACGAGTTCGACATTACACAACTTAATTATTCGACATATGACGGTGTCAATATGTGGACCGACGGTTCTGGGGCTGGAGTGGATGGATACGGTCATGTCCATCCTCATTTGCTGGGCAGTGTAACGGTGAATCCGGCTCAGCCGAATCATTATGTGACTATTTCATCGCCGGAGTTGATTCAATATCTTCAGGCCCAGGTCAAAGCAGGCAAGTCTGCGTATTTGGAACTGGCGATTGATAGTGATCCGGGTTTATGGCAGCGGTTCTATAGTGTGGATTGCGGCGATAGTTCCAAACGGCCTTACTTGTACATTCAATATTATCCACCGTTAATTGGAGGCGATGCCAATCGTGATGGAGTTGTCGATGTACGGGATCTTGGGATTCTGGCTACGAATTATGGGATGGCTTGTGGGGCAGAGTGGTCACAGGGCGATTTTAATGGTGATGGTGCGGTGAATGTGGTCGCTCTAGGCGTTCTTGCCACGAATTATTTGAAAGTTGCCGGCAGTTCGGATGCCAAAGTTCCAGGTCAGTCAGATACTGACAAAAAGGTCGAGGTATCGGAGCAGGCAGATGCCGTAGGAACGACTTCTGTATGCGGTTCAACTGGGCTTGCACTAATCATCGGATTATATCTGGTGGGAGTGAGTCTTCTTGGAAGTGGCAAGCTGGAAGGCAGATAGGCGATTCGATGTTTCGTATTTGTGGATTTACGGAGCGAAGGAATCATGAAGAGTAACAGAGCAGCAGCGGGTTTGGCCTTTTTACTTTTGTTGGCAACGGGCACGAGTTGTCTTGCCTTGTCGGATTCGGGCGGTGCGGGTTCATCGCGTCCTATGCCTTCTCCGGCAATTTTGATGTACGGATACAGCGATGGTAGTTATGCGTCACTTCCGACGGTTTGGGATCAGATTCTGAGTGTTGCGACGATCATCGAGGGTTCGACGACGAATGCCGATTTTGTCAAGCAGCTTCGGGCGGAAGGAAAGATATTTACATATCACGTAGTCAATACTTTTTCAGATACAACAACGGCCCAGGAGGTTGCGGATACTTGGGGTGCGCCTTTTGAAAATACGCTTAACGGCCAGCTTCCTGGGGGATTTGATGCCATTTGCATCGATGAGCTTCACGCATCGGCGGATGGTACGCTGGATTCGAATCGTGTGGTTCAGGCCCTGCAAATACTTCGGCAGCGATATCCGAACAAATACATCATGGCGGCTGGTGTGTGGCAACTGGGATTCAGCGGCGATCAGAATTATGTGCAGGGTCAGAAGTTCGACAATCAACTCAAGGCGGTTCGGGACTATTGCGATCTTTTCTTTTTGGAAAATTATATTACCGAGAGCAACATTCAAATATATGTTTTCAAGATGATGGCGACGAATGTGAATAAACGTGTTTCAGGCCTTTTAGGCAAAACGATTTTTGGATTGTGTATTTCGCAGTCGGATCCCTTTGCGTACGATAACAGTCCATTCGTTAATTTTAGCGAATATCTGGACGGACAATTCTATACTATTCGCAATGATGCGCTGATGACGACGATGCCCGGCGTCGGTTTCTGGGTTTTCTATCGAGCGAGACCGGAGACGCTTTTGCATTGTGCAGAACTTTGCCGGCATTATTATTATCAGAATCTGCGTACCTACTATGGTATGGGCAGTTACAATACAATTTTGGTGCGGGATCCGAGTTTTGAAGACAGTAACAATGTTGTGTGGCGTACGAGTACCGCCACGGCATTTACGCCGTACACCCAGGTTCCCTCCAGCATTCCTTCGGTGCACTACACGCTGGCATCTCATGGGAATAAATGTTTAAAAACGACTCGTGGTTCGATTCCCAATCGCATTCGGCAGATTGCGACGGTCGAGCCTGGGGCCTGGTATCGTCTGAGCGGATATGTGGCTTCGGAAACGGGTTATTACAGTGTGGTTATCGGGGCGTTTGATTATCGCGGCGAAGGTTATTTCCATGTAAGT
>CAYMXC010000210.1:0-5750 GCA_964394135.1 uncultured Phycisphaerae bacterium | reverse complement strand
CGAGGATTCCCAAATCTACGACATCCACAGCTCCGTCATAATTGGCGTCACCGGGCAATGCCACACCGAGATACTTCTGTCCACCGTTATATTGGCTGACCCACAGTTCATATCCTTTCGTATAATCGCTTCCTTTTTCCTGGTTGAAAATTCCAACGATGTCGAATGTCGTATTCAGCTGATTGGGACTATGAAAGCCGGCGGAAACACCCAATCGAACGGGCAGCGTTCGTCCTGTCTCATCCTCAATTTTTACAGTAGCGCCCGGCGCCCATGCAGCCGAATCGGCGGCAAAGTGGACATTATTGATGCGCACCAGTCGCACCTGATAATATTCGGCGCCGGTCTGACGCGTTGGATCGAAAATCGCTACATTATCGGAATCTTCAATCTGGCTTAGTGTGATCAATTCGGGAGTTGGCAGTCCCGGAGTCTGCCCCGTCCATTCCACTTGAAAGTTCATAAACTCAGCCTTTTTGTGGCGTTCATTGATATTCGATTTGCCGTCATATTCGAGTGCATAGCCCGTGATTCGAACACGATCGCCTGCGCGAAGCTGATGTGTACCGGTGTAATTCAAACGGGTCAGTTCGGCCAACCATTCTTCGTTTGAATAGTTGTTGTCGGCGGGGTTGCCAATCCAAGGCATGTTTCCATAATTCTGGCCCATCCATACCGCTGTTCCCGCGTGGTCGTCTCCTTCACCCTGAACAAATATTTCCCATTGCCCGCCTATGTCCTTTAATGTGGTGTTATAATTAGGGGCTGTGCTCAACATGTCTTCAGGGTTGTTCAGCATGATGCCTTCGATCACGACTTTATTTGCCTCTACAGGCATCGCACCGACTTTGTAGTAACTGGCATGCCCCACTACATGATTCGGATCCGGTTCGTCATAACCATAGACAGCCTGAAGCTGGCTGTGGGTTTCCGCCAAAAGCCAATTTGTGCTGAATAACACGATAGCGACAGTCAATGTCCGGCATGCACATTTTACGATGTTCATTTTCAAACTCCTTTCATTTTCGATGGATGGTTTAAAACGTTTTTCCTTTTTCAACTTGCGTTCTTTATCGTACGGTGCTACGATTATAAAAAACGTGTTACCATTTTTAGAAAAGGATGTCAAGCGAGAAGGCCTCATGAAAGTAAAAAAAGAAAAAAATAGTGAAGTTGTCGATCCGCGAATCGCGTTTTTCGATCGTCATGCAGCTACATGGGATCAAACAGGTCAGGATCCGTCCGCTACGCTTTGCCGACTGGACCACATACAATCGCTGCTGCAATTAACTGGTGGACAAACCCTTCTGGAGGTAGGTTGCGGAACGGGCCAGATTACGCAGTGGCTTGCGGATCGTGTTTTTCCGGGTCGGGTGGTAAGTTTGGATTTTTCGAAGGCGATGCTCGATCAGGCACGCAGCAAGCAGATTCGAGCCGAGTTTCGCCAGGTGGATATTTGCGCCGATTCGCCTGGAACCGAACAGTTCGATGTAATTCTCTGCTTTCACTCTTTTCCCCATTTTCGCGATCCGACAGCGGCCCTTGTGAATTTGGCTGGAGCTTTGAAACCGGATGGACATTTACTGATCTTGCATTTTGCTGGAAGCAGGCAGATCAACACCTTTCATGACGAAGTTGGCGGCCCGGTTGCCGGCGATCATCTTCCAATGCCGAATGAGTGGGACAATCTTCTTTTCCGATCCGGGCTGAGAAAAACATTTTTGGTCGATCAAAACGACTTATTTTTCCTCAAGGCAACTCGCCTTCAAAGATAACAACCTTTTGATCTCAAACGGAAATCTCAACAAAGGCAGGCATTGCGCTAGAACTCCATGGGCAGTTCGATCTTCGATTTGGTCGCCTTGGCCTGTCGAGCCAGTTCGTAGGCCTGGGCGTACTGGTTGGCGACCACTTCCCATGAGACCACATTGTCCAGGTATCTCTTGAGGTGATCCCCAAGCCGATGCCGCAGGTCTTCATCACAGGCCATGCGAATCACCTGATCCCGCAGCATTTTCTTGTTGGTAAAAAGCAGCCCGCCGTCGCTTTCGATCGTCTGGGCCGTCAATCCTTCCAGAGGTGCGGTGGTGATGTAAGGCTTGTTCAACGATATGATTCGCGCAAGTGTTCCAGATTGAGTTTCATCTATCGAAGGTAAGACGATGAAATCGCACATGGCCATGATCTTATAGTAGGCATCGCCGCGGGGGACGAATTCGTAATAGTGGGCATAGCCCCGTTTTTCCAGGATTTCAACCTCCTGTTTATATTTCTGGTAATCCGGAAGATGGTTCGGGTCTCGCCAGGTGCCAGCTGCGAGCAAATCCCAGTCCTGGCCGGTTCGGCTCTTGATTTCTTCCGCGATCTCCGCCCACATACTCGTAAGGATATCCCAGCGCTTGTTGGACTGAATCCACCCGATCAGGCCCACCAGATGCGTAGCCATATTGATCCGCTGATCCAGCCCCAGGTCTTTTCGCAGCTGAGGGATTTCATCGGGCGCCCAGCGTTTGTCTGGTCGGGCCCCATGTGGAACGATCATGATATTTTTCGGAACCTTCCACCCCAGTGAAATAAAATTCCACTCAAGCCGCCATTTTTGGTAGTGGCACTTGAAAAGAACGAGATCACCTCTTTCACAGATGTCGTATATAAATTCGGCCTCCCAGTCCTGCAGCCGGCCATGAATTGTATGCGGTGCGATAATCACCGGAAGATCATTGATGGCGTCGAGCAGGTTGAGAAAACCCTCGTTATGATCCCCGATACCCCGATCGTCATGATACTCATACAGACCATATTCGTGCTGGATGTGGACTGCGTATGGGTGAAGAGAGTGAACTTTGCGCTCGACCGCCTTCCACCAGGTGCGGGTCTTCATATCGATTACCGGAAAAACACCATCGCCTGCTCCATCTGTATGGGCCACAACATAAACCGGACGCTGCGGAAATCGCTTCTGAATAAATTCTCTCGCCTCTTCGCAAAATGTTCCAATGCCGCAGCAGCGAGGCGGGTAACTGGAAATTAAAACAATCGGGTCCGTATCTGCCATATGCTCTCTTTCCCTTTAAATCCCAAAAAATGCTTTCATATCATTCAAATATGAAATTATATACCGTTTCAGATTCCAGGAACGGTGCCAACGGAAATTTTTTGATTGATCCATCGCGGAATGGTTGACTCCACCACTACCTTTTTTTCGGTAACCTGTTCAAGCCTTCGTTTGAGAAGATACATTGACGACAAAGCGATCAACCAGGAAAGAGTCGATTCGGCCCCCTGATTTTCGTTTACTCCCGTGCTGTGTAGTCCGTCACGACAACCGCCAGTCACGAAATCATACAGCGGTACATTCAGGTCGTTTCGGCCCAGAAACCACTCAAAGCAGCGCCTTGCCTCGTCAACCCAGTGCTTATCGTTGGTGGCGTTATAGGCTTCAATGCACGCCTCAACAAGGGTCATGGCGTCGATGGGCTGCTGGTCGAAACGGGCCTTGTCCTGGCCTCGGACCCACCAGCCGCGATTCCCAATAAGTGAAAGCTGGCCTTCCGTGCCGGTCTGGACCTTCAACAGCCAGCGTAAACTCTCCAATCCGCATTCTACCATTTCGGCATGAGGGATCCATTGGCCTGAAAGGATCAACGCGTGCGGCAAGCGGGCGTTGGCGTAAGTTACATTGTCGTCACACCAGGGCCAGTCCGGCTGCCGATTCTTGAAACGATCGAGTAGTTTATGTGCCAGGTGCTCACGAATTCGCCGGACCTCCGTGTCACCGTTGAACTTGCGCAAGTAACAATGGATACCGACCAGCGTATATGCGATTGCCCGCGGATGTTCCAGGTTGATTGCCGCCCCAAGTCCCTCCAGGAACAACCGGCTTGCCAGTATCATAATCGCCTGGGTAGGTGCATCGGGAACCAATGAACCTAGGCCCCAAAGCGATCGGCCATGGGAATCTTCGGTTCCAAGGTCGTCAAGCCATTTTAAATCATAGCTCATAAAGTTTTTGAAACGTTTGGTCTTATCGTTAAAGGCGTCCAGAAGAAAACTCAAGCAGGTATTGATCAAAGGCATGATCGAACGATCTTCGAACAATGCCCAGTGCATGCCTAAAAAAACCAGCCCTCGCGCATTATCATCCGTACAGTATCCGTGCTGGCGGTGAGGAATGGCGTATTTTGCATGCTGGAACAAACCCACCCGGTCGGTCAACCCCCGCAGGTGCTGAAGCTTGATTTCGGGTAAATAAGTCGGACGTTGCTCGAAACCACGCGATACATGTCGCGGCTTTTCATAGCGGTGCCTGATTACATCATGTGCCAGGTTGATGTAATTCTGACCTACTTGCGCCCATAACATGTTCCGGGCGAACATATACGCTCGCTTTCGCATCGCATGCCGTTCGACTTCGTCCTCGAAGAGGTTAATGATTGTATCGGCGAACATCGTCGAGTTGCCGAATTCGACGAGTCGGCCACGCCCGTCTGCCAGCAATTCCTCGGCGTACCAATAAGGCGTGGATACCACCGCCTTGCCCGCGCCGAGCGCATAGGAAAGTGTTCCCGACGAGATTTGTTCCTTATTCAGGTAAGGGGTTACGTAAATATCCGCAGCGCCGATATATTTGCATAATTCTTCGAATTCCACAAATTTATTGATCATCAGAATGTTGTTCATGACGCCGTATTCTTCAGCCATCTGAATCAATCCTTCGCGGTATCGCTCGCCGGAATACTGCAGAACGTTCGGATGAGTAGCGCCAAGAATGATATAGAGTGCATCGGGATATTTTCGGATAATTCGGGGCATGGCCTTGATCATGACTTCGATGCCCTTGTTCGGGCTCAGGAGGCCGAAGGTCAGAATTGACCTCCGGCCGGCAAAACCGAGTTCATCCTTGTAAAAGTTAGGGTCTACAAAAGGCACGTCGGGAATCCCGTGAGGAATGAATGCAATCTTGCCTTCGGGAACACCGTAAATGTCTTTCAGCAACGTTTCTCCTCGTCGACTCAGTACCACCAGTCGTTCGCAAGAATGAACGATCTTGTCCATCACGCCTCGATACTCCGGGCGGGGATTGGCCATCTGCGTATGAAGAGTTGCAATCACGGGCTTGCGAAGTCCGCTGAACAAGCCGTTAAGATAGCAGCCGGCCTCTCCTCCAAATATCCCAAACTCGTGCTGGACAATTACTACGTCCGCACTGGTCAGGTTCAGGTAATCCGCCGCCATCCGATAATCGCCAGTAATGTCGTGTCGAATCTCAAGTTTCACCATTGGCGGATAATCGTACCCTTTGGAAACATCATCCATCGCAACAGCAAAAACATCTCCGATCCCGTTCTGATTGGCTTTGATCGAATTACACAAATCGGCAGTGAAGGTCGCAATTCCACATCGCCTAGGCGGATACGTACCGACCACGGCGAGAATAATGGAATCGCAAGACGAACCATTGTTAGTTTCTTTATTGATTGAGGCCATGGACTGCTACCCCCTTGAATATACCTCTTGCGAAGATAATGCTATTCTAATTCGCAATAATCCATTTTTCCAGTAAAAGACGTTCATAAAAATTGCTTATTGTCTGCCCATACTTTTCGAAGTTAACCCTATTTCCTTTCGGCCATATTTTCTTGACGCATGGAGAGGATCACCCTATAATCTCCGAAACAAGCCGAAGTGGCGGAACTGGCAGACGCGCGGGATTCAAAATCCCGTCCTGGCAACAGGGTGTGGGTTCAATT
>CAYMXC010000209.1:0-5790 GCA_964394135.1 uncultured Phycisphaerae bacterium | reverse complement strand
CGCACACGAAGACCTCGACAATGAACCACCCCAGCCCATGGAACGCGTGGAGCCGAAAGGCTGCGTAGCAAACCCCCTGCCGCCGCCGAAAACCAAAGGCCCGCCTCCGCCGCCAAAAGACCTGGGCGACTGGCAGTTGCCGCCGCTGGAATTGCTAAGCAATGAGCATAGCGATCTGCCCGTGGATCACGAAGAACAGATGCGGGAAAAAGCCCGGATAATGGAACGTACCTTGAAAGAATTCAAGATCGAAGCCATGGTGGTGGAAATCGATACAGGCCCGGTGGTGACCATGTTTGAAATTCAGATCGGAGCCGGAATCAAGGTCAAAAGCATCGTGGAACGGTCGAAAGATCTGGCGCGGGCCTTGAAGGCGACCGCGGTGCGAGTGGTAGCACCCATTCCGGGTAAAAATACCATCGGCATCGAAGTGCCGAACACGGAAAAACAGCCCGTTCGTCTGCGGGAACTCATAGAACTGGCAGGGGCTGCCGCACAGCGTCTGGAAATTCCTCTATTTCTTGGAAAAGATGCCAGCGGCAATCCGCTTATCTCGGATCTGACCCGCATGCCGCATTGCTTGATCGCAGGAACCACGGGCAGCGGAAAAAGCGTCTGCATCAACAGTATTATCATGTCGATCCTTCTGACCCAGAGGCCCGATTACGTCAAAATGATCCTGGTCGATCCCAAAATGGTCGAAATGAGCATGTATAACGACGTTCCACACCTGATGTGCCCTGTAGTGACGGATACGGACAAAGCAGAAGCCATCCTGGAATGGCTGGTACAAAAGATGGAAGAACGATATGCCATTTTGAATGAAGCTCAGGTCAAGAATATCCTGGATTACAATAAACTTGGCCGACAGACGCTTCTGGAACGTATCAAACCTACCGACGAAGAGGAAGCCAATCGCATTCCAAGCCGTCTGCCATATATGATTCTGATTATCGACGAATTGGCGGACCTGATGATGATCAGCCCAAAGGAAGTGGAACTGCATCTGGCGCGACTTGCCCAAAAGAGCAGGGCGGTCGGAATCCACATGATCGGCGCCACCCAGCGCCCGGAAGCAATAGTGGTGACTGGACTGATCAAGTCTAACCTCCCCTCGCGAATTGCCTTCCGCGTCAACAGCCGACTCGATTCCCGTATCGTACTCGATCAGAACGGTGCAGAAGACCTTCTTGGCCAGGGAGATATGCTCTTTTTGCCTCCAGGAAAGGGCAAGCCCGACCGTGCGCAGGGAACTCTGGTAGATGAAAAAGAACTGAACCGGGTTCTGAAGTTCCTAGAAGAACGCGGAAAACCAGAGTTCCATGAAGAACTCATGTCGATCGGCAAAGTGGACTTGTCGATGGCGGAACGCGACGAATTGTTTGACCAGGCCGTCAGGATCGTTCTGGAATCCAGACGGGGAAGCGTCTCCCTGCTCCAGCGGAAGCTGGGCATCGGCTATTCCAGGGCATCCAGGCTGATCGAGCAGATGGGCCAGGCGGGAATCGTCGGTGACTATAAAGGTTCCCAGGCCCGTGAGGTGTCCATGACGCTGGAAGAATACGAAGCCATGAAGAGTCAGATGGATCAGGAAGTATCCGAAGGCCTGACGGATTAACGGATTTGGACGTCCGGCTTTGCCGATTTTTTCTTAATGGGGTAACAAAAAAGGGAACTTTTTCAATATATCTGTAAAAAGTTCCCTCTTTTATGTGTGTTCTATGTTTTTGTCGGATAACGTCTTAGCCGACGATCTTCTCGATCTGCACGCGTATGAAATTCTGCCGGTGGCCCTTGCGGGTTACATGACCTTTTCGGCGGATGAAGTGCAGGATATCGACCTTGGGCCCTTTGACATTGTCCTGAATCTTGGCCAATACCTTGGCACCAGCGACAACGGGTGTCCCGATCTTGGCAGCCGAGCCTTCGCCTACCAATAAAACCTTATCGAACTCAAGGGTATCAACACCGGCCGGGATTGTGCGGACATCGACATCTAAAACCTGGCCTTCCTGTACCTTATATTGCCTTCCGCCATCTTCTATAATTGCGTACACAAATACTCTCCTGTCTAATAATTCGTTATTCCAATATTCTCTTTTCGTCTTTCGTCGAAAACCAATATGATAATACCCAAACCGCCAATAGGCAAGCGAGATTTTCATTTTTTGACAGTAAATTTGACTGCCATGAAAATTACTTCATATCTCTAATCGCTTGCGATAGATGTACCATATTTTAACGCTTTCGCATTTACAAACAAAATATTCACATTCTTTTCATATTTTTCAATTATTTCCTCTTGACAGGATTGCCGATTGCCGTATGATGGATTATAGACAAGTTATATAGATTGTCCGGTAGTGTGTCCCCAAAAAGGGCACATTTGGGTTCTTTGGAAAAGAGCGGTCTCGAGAGGTTGATTCATTCCGATTTATTTATTTTTTTGATTTTATTATCGTTATCATACCATTCATATTCCTCTTTCGTTCCTCTTAAATGGCCTCACGTCCGCCCGCCAAATCCAAACCGGATCGATGGTTGTGGTTTTAGAACCGTTCGACCAGATGCAGTAAGTTCAACTTCTGTGACTGCAGGCATGGAAGTGGATGGCGTGTATTTGGCAACGTACGGGTAACAAAATCGGTTTGAATCGGTTTTTATCAGCTTTGTAATTCACGTGATGGATTCTGATGTAATATACACAGAATATCATAACGAAAGCTGATAAGGAATCATTTTATGTAACATTATGATTCTAGCTGATTTTGGCATTAAATGACTTAAATTTTTAAATTTTCGTACACAATCTGGTTTCGGTTTTTTTGTAAATTTATGGAGGAACTAAAAATGAAAAACAGATTGAAAGCTTTTACGCTGATCGAGTTGTTGGTGGTCATTGCGATCATCGCGTTGTTGATCGCAATCCTGCTGCCGGCTCTTGGCAGGGCGCGTGAACAGGCAAAACGAAGCACCTGTTCTTCGAACCTGAAACAGATTTTCACCTCTATGTACACCTATAGCGGTGATTATCAGGGATCATTCCCCATGCTGGCTGCCTCAACAACGGGAACAACCAGTGTTACGGCTGCGGATGATGGAACAAATTGGTATGTTAATACCAAGCAAAAGGCTGAAGAAGATCCGTTTGCGTGTACTTTTAAAAATGATGCTTATCGTACGGTTTCCGCAAATCTCTGGTTACTGGTTCGCGGCGATTTTGCCCAGGCCGACATCTTCATTTGCAACAGTTCTGAAAAGGCCGGCAAAAAGGTCAATGTCCGTGATTTGTCTACTGCTACAGATGGCGTTGTAACTCCTGCTGCTTATATCGACTTCCCATTCGGTCCTGCCTCTTCTACGCAGATGCAGACGGTCAGTGCCGGCGATACGATTGCATATTCATTTATTCAGCCATGGACTTCTTATGGCGGAAGCAAGGGAAGTTTTGATATGTGGGCATCGGATTCGGATCCCCGCTGTGTACTCGGCGGCGATGAAAATAACAACAGTAATCCTAAGTACATAAGCAGCGGCAGCAGTACCGCTCCGCCTAACGGTGCGGACATGAAAACCTACGTCAACAGCAAGAACCACGCAGGTGACGGTCAGAACCTCATGTATGGCGATGGCCATGCCGCGTGGGCAACCTCTGCCTATGCCGGTGTCAGTAATGACAACGTCTATACTTCTCGTATAAAAGATTCCTCTACGAATAGTCCTGGGAATATTGCTGGTGATCTGTATGTAGAACCAAAGCATGATACAACCAATTGGGATACCGTTCTTGTTCCGAGTACTGCCGCCAATATGACCTCATGGACAAAGACTACATCGGGTAACTAATAAAAAAATGGTTTAAAAATTTATTGGAGATTAAAGCTATGAATAAGAAAAAAGGTTTTACTCTTATTGAACTGCTGGTTGTTGTGGCAATTATCGCCCTGTTGATTGCCATTTTGCTGCCCTCTCTGGGACGTGCGAGAGAGATGGCTCGACGGTCGGCTTGTGCATCCAACATGAAACAGATTGGCTTGGCACTGAATACATATGCGTCGGAAAACTCGGAAAGCCTGCCGAAAATTAATTCTGTAAATGTCTCTGGTGCTGAAATCCTGTCACCTGATGAAAGCGGAGCCAAGGCTGCTGCCACCGGCGATTCAACCGCTTTCCGAAATCTCGCGAATGACAAGGTAGACGATCCGTTTAACTCCCAGAGCGGTCAAACCAACACCTATGTTCCTGCCGGCACGAACAAATCCTGGTCGGCCTGTCTCTGGCTGCTTTGCCGAAATGGGCAGTCCACGCCGAAGGTATTTATCTGCCCATCGGTAAAAATCAAGATGAATATAGATGATCCTCTTAGTGATAATAATAAAACACAAAGTCCGAAGTATTTCTCCGACTTCTATACCGATTCCAAAGCTGGAGCTTTGCTGTCTTATTCGTTCCATACTCCCTGGGCCTCCACATGGAGCACCAACACCCGCCCGTCGTTTGTCATCGGTGCCGATGAAAACAATGGAAAGAATCCGATTACAGCAAATACGAGCGTTTCAGCTCCCAATACCGACCAGAATTCTCAAAACCATAATTCCGATGGACAGAATGTCCTGAAGATTGACGCCAGCGTTTCGTTTGAGAAGAACGTATTTTGTGGTCTGAGCGATGATAACATTTATTCATCGAATCGTGTCTCAAGCAGCACTACTTCAAACGACACCAGTGCTACCGGTTCAATTCCAGGATATTTGAAAGTGACTCCTTCTTCCAAGTTCCTCAAGGATGATTCGGTCCTGTTGCCTGTCAGTCATGATGCCATGGCGGGAACCACCCCCGCATTCACAGGCGGCAGCTGGGATCGGAAACTTTGGCAATAATAAGGTTGTTTTTGTTAATGAAAGCCCCGGAAGCGTTTCCGGGGCTTTTTTATGCGCAGATAAGTTTCACCTTTGGTCTGACCGTTGCAGTATTTTTCTGTGATTTCCCGCATCATCCTTTTTCAAACCCGGTAATTTTAGTTATAATATATGCAGAAGCCATCCCAAAACCTCCTTGGTGCCGCGTTTGACCGCAAACCGGTCGGATGCGCGAAGGGATTGCGAACGAATAGTTGGAGACTATGGTGAGCAGGACCGACAAAGCATATGGCCGGTGTGCGGTCAAACCCGCAGGGACGGGCGTCTTTTGGCCCAGGCTTTTGTCGCCGACTCTTCCCATATCCTCCAGATATTCGGTCGAGTCGGCTTCTCAGCCTGGGACTAAAATCCACGCCGTCGCGACCCAACGAGGTTTCGGGATGGCTTCTACAATGAGGAGTGTTAATCGACGACATTTCGGGTTTACGCTCATTGAACTGCTTGTGGTAGTGGCGATCATCGCCATATTGATTGGGGTGTTGCTGCCAGCGATCGGAGTGGCGAGGAATCGGTCAAGAGTCTTATACTGTGCGACGAATCTGCGGCAAGTGGGGGTGGGCTGGCAGATGTACCTTTCGAATAATAACGATACCTTTCCGGTGTGGAAGGCCAATATCCATTGGCTGTACGGCGGCAAACAGCCCGGTATCTTTGAGAAAGAGGAACCCAAATTTGCCTTTCCGGTTCGGCCGTTGAATCCGTATCTGTCCCTGGCATTGAAAAATGCTTCGTGGGCGGAATTTTTTCGATGTCCCGCCGATCGCGATATCAAGGTGGGAGTGGGAACTGTCGGGGGATCGCCGACGGAAGGTTACAGTACGTATGACTATTTCGGCAACAGCTACGTAATGAATGCCGAATTGATGTATCG
>CAYMXC010000208.1:0-5806 GCA_964394135.1 uncultured Phycisphaerae bacterium | reverse complement strand
GAAACAGCTATATCGCCTTGACTTCATTGGCCTGAAACTGTAACGTGAATGTTGCGCAATTTAATTGTACATTGATTATACAAAGGTGGCAGACATGATGATGACGCATACGCGGGACCAGCACGCCAAGGGCACTTGGGTAACGTATCGGCCGGATATCAAAATCCTTGATTGCACAATTCGCGACGGCGGACTTGTCAACGACCACAAATTCGATGACACGATAGTCAAAAATGTGTATGAAACCCTGGCAGATGCCGGAGTGGATTACATGGAAATCGGCTATAAGGCCTCAAAAAAAATCTTCTCCCCAACAGAAAACGGAGCCTGGCGATTCAGCGATGAAGACGACATCCGACGAATCATCGGCGACCAGAAAAAAAATATCAAAATCAGTGTGATGGCCGATGCCGACAAGACCGACTACCATACCGACATCATCCCGAAAGAAAAAAGCGCCATCGACTGCATTCGTATCGCCGCTTATATCCATCAGGTGCCAACCGCGATCGACATGATCAACGATGCCCACGACAAGGGTTACGAAACGACCTTTAACCTCATGTCCATTTCGGTTGTCCAGGACCGTGAACTGGCCGACGCACTCAAAGTCCTGGCCAAATCGCCAGTCGATACCGTCTATCTGGTCGACAGCTTCGGTGCACTCTACTCCGAACAAATCCGCGACCTGACGCTCATTTTCCTCCACGAGCTGGAAGGAACGGGAAAGGAGGTCGGCATCCACGCTCACAACAATCAGCAATTGGCCTACGCAAATACGATCGAGGCGCTGATCGTCGGCGCAAATCGGCTGGATGCTACTATCTACGGTATGGGCCGCGGCGCAGGCAACTGCCCGCTGGAACTGCTGGTGGGTTTTTTGAAAAATCCCAAATTCCGCCTCCGACCGATTCTCGAATGCGCCCAGAACCATTTTGTCCCCCTTCGCAAAAAAATGGATTGGGGCTACAGCATTCCATATATGATAACAGGCCAGCTCAACCAGCATCCCAGGGCGGCGATCAAAATGCGTTCCGGTGATCGACCCGATGATTTCGTGACATTCCTGGACAATATGGTGGAAAAGGAATAAGCGGGAAACCAGAAGCAACTTTCAGGTCCATTGATAAGCTTTTGGGCGCTGGGGTATGGCAGAGCGTTTCGCTCGGCCATGTCCTCAATGAAATCAAAAACACTATCACATAACACCACGACCATGCCACCCTCCCGGAAAATTTCGGCAGACATGTCAATCGAATCCTCAAACTTCCCTCTGGCCGGCGACAATTTCTCTGAGTATAATTCTAAAAACAACGGGTTTAGGCCCGGGGGAATTTATAATGATTACGAAAATTGCAAAAATCGTACGTTTTGACGGACTGGTCCAGGGCGTAGGGTTCCGATTCACAGCCAATGCCCTGGCCCCGAGATTCAACATCACCGGTTATATCAAAAATCTTTCCGACGGAAGCGTTGAACTGTATGCGGAAGGTTCGCAGGAAGATGTGGACAGTTTCATCGAAGCGGTCCGCGAAGAAATGAACGAATATATCCGTTCCATCGACGTACAGGAAACCTCGCCCTCAGGCCGCCATTCACGCTTTATCGTCACCTACTGATCATCAATCAACGATATCCTGCCACTTCGCCTATTTCCCCTTTTTCGGTTTTTCCTGCTCATATTCGCGGGCAATCTTTTCCATCCGGTCCTGCATCCGGCTCCACAACGACGATTTACGCTTTTTTTCCTCCGACGGACGTTTCTGTTCCATCTCCAGATGTGCACGGATGCGCTTGTTCTCAAATATGCCGACGAAGTTACTGGTCAGAATATACAGGTTCAATCCGCTGGGTGCGTTATAAAGTATCAGACCAAAGAAAAAACTCATGAAGTACATCATGATCTTCTGCTGACGTACCTGAGCAGGATCAGCGTCCGGTGAAGGCGCCGTCTGCGGACTTAATTTCTGCTGAAGCAGCATCGAAACAATCATGATCAATGGCAATACATTCAACTCGTTAACAGGTCCGACCATCCACGAAAGAATGGGAATCTCGTAGGCACGCGAAAAGGAAATCAACGCATCGGCGCCCGCCAGATCGCGAATCCATAGAAAAAATGGCTGATGGCGAAGCTCGAACGTGTTATTCAGTGCAGTCCACAAGGCCACCCAGATCGGCATCTGCAGCATCATGGGAAGACACCCAAGCATCGAACCTGCAGGATTGACCCCCTCAGCCTTGTATAATTCCATCGTCGCCTTGTTCAATGCTTCACGGTTGCCCTTGTATTTTTCCTTCAGTGCATTGAGCTTCGGCTGAAGACGCTGCATCTCACGCTGCATCCGCATCATATTGACCTGACTCGATTTGGTAATCGGGTGCAGAACCACACGAACGATCACAACCAGCAAGATGATCGCCACACCGTAATTATGAGTCAGACGATATAAATTCTTCAGCAGCCACGTCATGAAGTCTGCCAGCGATTGCAGAGTACACCAGGAGTGCTCGAAAGTATATATGTAATTTCTGGACAGATAGGGCTCGATGGAAAATATCGTAGCCGACTTGGGACCAAGGTACAATTCAAAATAAAGATCGGCCTTCCCTTTTGGCGCAAGCTTGACCGACCGCGTGATCCACACCGTCAAAAAATCCTCCCCCTGCTTCGAATCGCTCGTCAAAGCCCGGGCTTCTACGGCATCCACCATTTGTGAATTAAGCCTGCCTTCCTTATCCACACCAGCCAGCAACGCGGCAAAATACTTGTTCACTTCGCCCGCCCAAACCACGCTTTCATCAACCGCCCCAAGGTTATGGGTCATATTCGGTTTCTTTTCCAGCGTGGCACGGTCAATGCTGCCGATCCGAACTTCGTTTCCGCCGGGCGCAAAGGCACCGCTGAATATCTTTCGATCTTCCCGTCGGTCTTCTTGGCGAATGCCGATGGGACCGGTCTGACGAATCACCGCGTTATACGACGCATCCGATAAATTTTCCAGCGAGACCGTCATCTTCAGATCGTAAGAACCTTTGGCAAGCACATAGGTCTTGACCACCCGAAAGATTTTCTTGCCGTTGTCGATGACATCGATCCAGAACCTCACCTGTTGGAAATTCGGGGTCATGTCGATCTTATAAAACCATTGGACATTGTCCAGTTCGGCGACCAGCCGATGACCCTTGGCTCCGGTGAGAAGAAGTTGATTCGTTGCCAAAGAATAACGCTCACCCTGTGGATATTTGACCGGCTCAACCACACGATAGCCGTGGGTGATATCCTTCACGCTCTCCGAATACTTCGTGCTCATATAGCCTCGGGACAGCGATGCACCACGATTGGTCAAAACCACCCGCATCTCGAATCCGCTGCCCTTCTGCTCGCTGCCCAGAACAATGTCGTCGTTGCGAATAGGATTCGGTGCTACACTCGCGGCCGGCGCGGTCGAGGCCTGAGTCTCAGCTATCTGAGTCGACTGGGTGGCCGGGGCCGTCGTAGGCTGCTGCTTGACCGGAAACAGATACCGCGACAAGAGCATCCACACCAGCAAGGAAATCAATATCGCTGTGATAAACCTGCGTGTTTCCATATAGTTCCTGAATTAATACCAGTTCCATTCAAATCTGAAAATTTAAAATTCTGAAAATAGTCATAAACCTTCAATGTTATTCCAAATGACACCTCAAATCAAATGTTTTCGCGGCCTTATTCATTTCTTCTGATAAAATCATTCCTGCGGCTTCCAGATATCCTGCCAAGATTGACAAACCAGTTCGTTAAGCTTTCCTCGCCGATGTTGCTGAACATATTCGACCCCCCAGACCTGCCCCAGGCTGTCGAAATCCACACGTACTGTCCACAGGCTCTCCAGGCTATCTGGCCTGATGCCGTATCGCATATCATACAAATCGACGAGGTGCCGCCCATTTTTGTGTACATATGCCGCTCGCATCTGACCCATGGTAAACCAGTCGAATAATTTCACCTCCGGAATCGATTTGGCTCGCTCAATCCAATCGTTGTCCACGACTTCCGTTTTATTCCATCTGAGCTTTCCAGAATCCACTCCGAACAAAATATTCACCATCCCAACCTTCCACTCGTGCCGACAGCGGCTAACCACCCGCCAGACAAAAATCGTACCCAGTTGCGGATACGCGTGAATTTCACATCGCTCCAGCGGATCGCTGCGATCGATTTCACCATTCACAGGCCTCGCCAACCGGAACAATATATAGTCGTGCACTCCCAAACCTGCACCTATATACGCCGTCGAAAAAATAAATCCGAGCCATCCGACAATCAACGTCGATTTACAGGATTCTTTCTTCGTTTTCCGAAATACATAACAGACCACAAGCGTCAAAATCAGAATCGGCGTGTAAATAATATCTACGATCGGCACGGCATCGAACGCAAATCGCCGATGGCTCAGCGGCAATAGTATTTGCGTACCGTAGGATGTAAAAATATCCAGCAGCGGATGGCTCAGCATGGCGATCAGCACACAGACATACAATAATCCGAATCGCGCGGCGGAAACAGATTCCCCTCCTTCCGAATTCAAACCATTTCGACGTTCGATCATGCTTCGCTTGAACCACCACCAGACGCCGGCAACTCCAGCCGCCATGATCGGTGTGATCAGCATCGAATGCGTGATACCGCGATGATTGGCCATAATGGAAAAACCCGGCTCTTCCGTGCCAGTAAGAGTCAATAGCGGCGTGATCAGAATATCAAGGTCAGCCACAACAGCCGACCCCGCCGCAACCAATGTTGCATCGCGCCCGATCCGTTGGCGAAATCCCAGCTGCGATGTCACCGCGCCCAATAACGCATGTGTAATGCTATCCATCACCGTATCCTCGGCCCTGACGTTGCATCTTACTTTATCATTTCAATCCAAAAACCTTCAGCCAGTATTCGAGCTCTCCGCTCATCATGCCAGAGGTCTTTTCGCGAGGTTCGGGTTTGGCTTGCTTGCGAGTGAGCCTCGCTGCCACTTTGACCCAGAATTGATCGCTGGTCAGAATCCTGCAGTGACGTCGCATCGCCGCCTTGCGAATACGACGATCACTGGAAACGACGGTCAGCAACCGAGGAGCCGTGCTTTTCAAAACACGGTTCTCGATGATCGTGTCGGCATCACAGCCCGAACCGGCAAATTCCATATCCATCGTACCGTATCGTCTCGAATTCTGACGTAATGCCGGTGGCGGACTACCGTCAAAAACCATTGCCACTTTCTGCCGGCTCCTCCGCGTCCATTCGTCGATCAGACCGCAAAACGCTGAAATCGAAAGATCCACGCCTTCCTCCCGATAAACGGACATGGCGTAATGATACAAATTGTATGCGTCGATCAATACCGGCATCGCTTGTCTTTTTTCTCTTATTTTATCTCTGCTGAACCTCAATTCATTATTGATGACGCTGCGGCAAACAGCAATATAAAATCATGCGCAAAAAAAAAGACGGCCGCTCAGGACCGTCCTTGAAAATCATACATTCTCGCTTTTGTTCAAACAGATCATACCAGTTGCAACGACCGCTGTTTTCGGCACGCACGTTCGACGGCGGGCAGGAAATAATCCGACGCCACCACTTCCCAACCCATATGATGGGCAATACTGTAACCTTTCTCAATAGCGGCTTCCATATCGGCGTTGGTTCGCGGCAGACGACGAAGAATATCCTCCGCCAGTTTCCGAGCCACACGCTTTTCGATCTGATCGCGACGTGATTGATCGATCCGAAGCAGATCGTCGATCTCCAAACCAGGCTCATCCAGGTGGGTGT
>CAYMXC010000207.1:5075-5811 GCA_964394135.1 uncultured Phycisphaerae bacterium | reverse complement strand
GTGCGGCAGGCGGCACGGGGTTCGATCTGGCTGAGTCCGGATACAGTTGGATTCAGTACATCAAGGTCGAAGGTGTGACCGGCTATGCCGGCGGTGAAATCGATGGCTTTGCCGATGTCGCGGCAGTTCCCGAACCGGCAACGATTGCTCTTCTGGCAATGGGGATTCTCGGTTTTGTCGGAAAACGACGGAAAAATTAATGTCAAGTTTAGCGGATCGAGCGGGTCAAACCGCTCTGTCCGATTTTTTTCATGGAGGATAGAAAATGAGATCAGGAGAGATGAGCGAGGACAGAGGATATGTGCAGGTCTATACCGGCGACGGCAAGGGCAAGACGACGGCATCGCTTGGACTTGCCATGCGGGCCGCAGGCGCGGGGTTTCGCGTGTTCATTGGTCAATTCGTGAAAGGTCAGGATTACAGCGAACTGCATTCCTTTTCTCGTTTTTCCGATCTGATCGTTATTCGGCAATTCGGCAGACAGTGTTTTATCTTTGATGAACCGGAAGAGGAAGATGTCCGTGTTGCCCGTCTGGGGCTGGACGAAATTCGTCGGGTGGTCCGCAGCGGCAAATACAAACTGGTGATTCTCGATGAAGCGAATATCGCAACACACTATGGTCTGTTCGATGTGAATGATCTTATTGAGATTATTGACACAAAGCCACAGGATGTGGAACTCGTCATTACCGGTAGAGGAGTCGATGAGCGGATTATCGAACGGGCGGACCTCGTG
>CAYMXC010000207.1:0-5065 GCA_964394135.1 uncultured Phycisphaerae bacterium | reverse complement strand
ATGAGGGAGATCAAACATTATTATCGTCAGGGCGTCATGGCGAGAGTGGGCATCGAAAGCTGAAAGAATTTTAGCCACGAATCACACAAATAAACACGAATGAAGAAAGAAATTGGAAGTGAAGAAATGAAAAAGATAAAAATCATCATACCTGTAATCGTAGTGGTTCTGTTGGCTTGGGCCGGGGTGCACGCGGTTCACAAAGCACAGATAGAATTTCAGGTGGTGAAACAGACACCTGCGACGCAGCCCGCCGTTCGCCGGATCGTTTCGCTGGCTCCGAGCATTACCGAATCGCTCTTTACGCTGGGCCTCGGCGATCACGTGGTTGGGGTGACGCGATATTGCCGGTATCCGGCGGAAGTGAAAACCATCGAGAAAATCGGCGGGTTCCTCGATCCGAATTTTGAGGCGATTCTCCGAGTGAAGCCGGAACTGGTCGTCACCAGTGACGACAGTAAAGAGACCGTTCAGAAGCTTGAATCCCTGGGACTGCGGACTCTGGTGGTTCGACAGAAAACGATCGGCGATATCCTTGATGCGATGATGAAAATCGGTGAAGCGACAGGAAAGCATCAAGAAGCCACCCTCTGGGTCGAAAACGCTCGAAACGAAATGGCGAAAGTGCAGCAGCGATGTAAAAACCTCAAACGTCCCAGAGTGCTCGTGAGTATGACGCGAGTGTTCGGCGAAGAAACGATTCGTGAGGTCTATGTCGCGGGTCAGGACAATTTTTATGACGATCTGATTAAAATAGCAGGCGTCGTCAACTCATACAACGGCTCGATCATCAAAACCCCTTCGGTTACGGCGGAAGGCATTATTGAGCTGAACCCCGACGTTATTCTCGATCTCGTGCCTATGACAACGGAAACACCCATTACTCCTGAAGCGGCCCGGGCGGAATGGCAGTCGCTGCCGGAGGTGTCTGCAGTGAAGCATCATCGAATTTATGTGCTCACGGGCGATCACACCGTCGTTCCCGGACCGCGATTTCTGAAAACGATGGCCGATTTTGTCGCAGCGATTCATCCGGAAATAAAACAGGAGTCGAAATAATGGCTGACGAAGTCTTAATGATCAACAATTTGGATTTCGCCTACGACAGGCAGCCGGTATTGAGCGGAATCTCGTTTGAGGTTCGTCAGGGCGAGTATCTGGCGAGCATCGGCCCGAACGGCGTGGGCAAATCGACGCTGATCAAGTGCATCAATCGAATCCTGACCGGTTATACGGGCAGCATTCATCTTTTCGGCACGCCGCTTCGCGAATTTTCGCAGCGGGACATCGCCCGTCGCGTCGGCTATGTACCTCAGCCCGGCGATCGCACGATTCCATTCACCGTTCGCGAATTTCTGCTCATGTCGCGATATCCATATATGAATCCGCTGACGAGTGTTTGTGCTCAGGATCGCAGGCAGATCGAACAGGTTCTAAAAGAAACCTCGCTCGAACCGCTGGCGGATCGGATGGTCGGCACTTTAAGCGGCGGAGAACGGCAGATCGTTTTTATCGCCGCCGCTTTTGCACAAGGCGCAGAAATTCTGCTGCTCGATGAGCCGACGGCATTTTTAGATTATCGACATCAAACCGCCTGCCATACACTTCTGCAGCGACTTAATCGCGAATTTCACACGACGATTTTGTGCGTCACACATGATGTCAATCACGCCTTGCAGACCGCGGATAGGTTACTCGTCTTGAAAGATGGAAAAGTTTTCTTTCACGGTCTTCCGGCGGTCTTTTGTTCGACCGGCGGACTGGAATCGGTATACGAAACAAAATTTGCCTGTTATCGCAACGGCAACGACGCAGATTGCTGGTTCGTACCGCAGGGAGGTGACGCATGAGCGAGCCTGTGAAACGAAAAATCTTCTGGATTCTTTTAGCGACGGTCACTGCCGCATCGCTTGTGCTCTCGCCGCTGGTGGGCATCAAAATGACATCGCTCTCTGCCGTGCTTACGCCCGATTCGGCGAATGTGGAATCGCAAATCTTCTGGTCGCTTCGTCTGCCTCGAGTCCTCACCGCGTTTTTCGCAGGAGCAGCCCTGGCGATGAGCGGCCTGGTATTTCAGACCCTCTTTCGAAATCCGCTTGCGACCGAATCGACCCTGGGCGCAACCAGCGGTGCATCGTTCGGAGCGGCTGTCTTTTCGCGAATCGCACCGACACTGCCGGCCGTCGCGACAGGCGGAGCGTTCTTTTTTGCATTCACGGGTGCGATTCTCTCCATGACGATGGTCTACGGTGTCGTTCGGTTTAAACGTCAGGCATCGATGACCGTCATGCTGCTGGCGGGCGTAGCGGTAAGCTTTTTCTTTTCGAGTCTGATTCTGCTCGTGCAATCGACCGCCGATTTTTATAACTCCTACAAACTGCTTCGTTGGCTCATGGGCGGCCTGGCGTCAAGCAGCTATCGCGATGTTCTCCTGCTTGTTCCCGGTGTGATCCTCATCGCGATTGCGATCCTATACTATCGTCGAGAGCTTGATCTCTGGCTCGCGGGCGAAGATATCGCCGTCAGCCGGGGTGTGGAAACCCGTCGGCTTCGAACGATTTTGTTCATCCTCACCTCGCTGGTCGTCGGTGTGGTCGTTTCGGTCTGCGGTCCGATCGGTTTTGTCGGACTCGTCGCTCCGCATATCGCCCGAAAGCTTTCAGGTCAGGCTCATCGATTCCTGCTCGGCTCGTCGGCCCTTCTAGGCGGAACGTTCCTTGTGCTCGCCGACACTCTCGCCCGTTCGATTACCGCCCCGGCGGAACTGCCGGTCGGAGCCATCACCGCTCTTCTGGGTGGACCGTTTTTCCTCTGGATACTTGCATTCAATACCACAGAAAGGGGGCCATCTTCATATGAGTAAGTCGATCCCAAAACAGAGTCTTGAAAACTATTTTGTGGAATTGAGTTTAAATGGAAATGGAGATTAGTAGAGATGATTCTTATCGGTGAAAAAATAAATGCGACACGGCGGACTGTCGCGAAAGCCATTCAGATGCGTGATGCGGAAACGATTCGAGAACTGGCGAAAAGCCAGATGAACGCGGGTGCGACCTATCTGGATATCAACGGCGGCGATCCGGTGAAAGAGGTGGAAAATCTGCTCTGGCTTCAGGAGGTTGTGCAGAGTGTGAGCGATTTACCACTTTCGCTCGACAGTGCGAACCCGCAGGCGATAGAAGCGTGCATGAAATATATTCGCCACAAGCCGATCATCAATTCGATTACGCTGGAAGCGAAACGCAAAGATGCGATTTTGCCGCTGGTTCGGGATCAGGATTGTTCGGTCATTGCGGTTCTGGTCGGCGATGACGGCGTACCACATGGCGTGGAAGATCGAATGGCACTTGCGGATGAATTGGTGGGATTGCTGCTGAATTCAGGCAAACGACAGGATGAAATCTTCGTCGATCCATGTTTCCTGACGGTCTATACCGAAGAAGGAGCCGGCCTGACTGTGTTGGCAAGCATTCGCCAGATTCGAAATCGCTGGCCTGATATTCACATCAGCGGCGGCGTAAGCAATGTGAGTTACGGCCTGCCGGGTCGAAAATGGATCAATCAGGCGTTTTTAATTCTCGCGATGGGAGCCGGGCTCGATGCCGCAATTATCGATCCGTGTGCAAAAGGCACTTCCGAACTGGCCTTCGCGGCAGAAGTGATTCTCAATCGCGATGAAATGGGGATGAATTACATTTCATCGATGCGGAATGAAAAAGAATAAATGAAGGTGTCCTTGAAACTTGAAAGGAGTTCCACACATGATTATGGAAAACGTCGGCGAATATCAAAAATGTAACGAACATGAAAGTCAAAACGGTTCAAACGATCCGGTGTCACAGCTCTTGCTCTGGTCGACGGATTTTCTGCCAATTCTGTGGCACCATGCCGGGCGTCTCGGCGTACCCTATGAAGCGGTTGACGAACTGATGATGGCTCGTGAGGTCTTCATGGGCAGTATCTGTCCCTGTCATCAGTTCCATACTTCCGATTCCGTTCGGGAACGGCAGATGCTCTTTGGCCAGTTTGAACTGGCTGCCAGGATCATGGTGGAATGGATCGATCGACACCCTGCCATGACGGACGACCTGCGAAAACAGATGGGCATTCTGGAATTTCACGCCATGAAATCTCAGAAATAAAAGGAATATACGAATGTCAGATATGAAGATGAAAAAAGTAAAGACCGAAGACGAAGGTTCAAACGTCTATCTGCCGGAACTGCTGGTCTGGTTTCGGGATTTTTTCAAGGCGGCCAAAAAGCTTTCGACACAGTTGGAGATTCCTGATGGTGAATTGGAAGCCATCGTGAAGACGAAGAATCGATTTACGGATATTCTCTTTGAAAATGCACATATTTGCCCTTCACGAATGACCGGTCCAACCATTCCCGCCCAAGTTGCAGATGACCTTCGTCGGACCCTGTTTCAGGCGATACGGTTTATGGTGATTCGTCTGAAAAATCACCCGGCCATGACTTCGGAACATTATGACGCTCTGGGACTGGATCGGCCTGAGTGTCGTTTCATCTGCAAAGAATATGAAAACAGTCGGTAGTCAACCTTTTACATTTTAAACTTTTTTTCAACAAGGAGTTTTAAAAACATGGGTACGAACACGGATTACATTCCGACGAACGATGCAGAATTCGAAAGCTGGATGGCTAATTTCGTCACGGTGCTGACGCCGAACCTCTCGATTTTCAAGATGGAGACGGCGGATATCGCTGATCTGCTGACCGCTCAGAGTGCCTTTGCCACAACCCTGACCAATCAGGTCAGCAAGCAAGCGGCGGCGAAGGCGGCGGTGGCCACAAAAAAGACCAGTCGTGAAACGCTCGAAGAACTCCTCCGCCCGCTCGTTCGGCAGATCAACAACAACGAGGAAATGACCGAATCGTTGCGGGAACAGCTCGGCCTTAATGCACGAAACGGCAGCCGAACCCGTCAGTCGGCGGGTGAGGACGTCCCCGGTTTATATCTGGAAACGAAGCCCGGTCAGGTGATCGTGCCTTTTGGCACCGATCCGACGAATGAGGTGCGGAACGGCAAACCTGCCGGGGCCC
>CAYMXC010000206.1:0-5814 GCA_964394135.1 uncultured Phycisphaerae bacterium | reverse complement strand
CGGTCAGCGTCACCGATGCGAAATCGAGGCGGCCGGAAAAATCGCCGCTTTCTTTCAACTGGGCGATCGACATCGAATTATCCAGCTCGATCCACAGCTTTTTGCCGGTTCCGCCCTGACGTCCGACATCCCCGTGCCGACTCATCGCGACTTGAAAGCACAGGCCAACGAAATCCCCGTGACTTATGTGCCGGCCCGAAATACCGTTTTTCTTGCCCTGGCACTTGCCTATGCCGAACAAATCGGTGCACGGGACATATTCATCGGTGTCAATGCCGTCGATTTCTCCGGATATCCCGACTGCCGGCCCGAATTCATACACGCCTTCGAGCGAATGGCCAATCTTGGTACGAAAGCAGGTGTCAGCGGAGATACTTTCTCCATCCATACACCTCTGATTCATCTGGCAAAGGTGCAAATCATCCGGAAAGGCTTGAAATTAGGTGTGGATTATGCGCTTACCTGGTCCTGTTATAATCCTCAGGAAGGTGGGCTGGCCTGCGGGGAATGCGATTCGTGCAGGATCCGAAAAACCGCCTTTCAGGCTGCCGGACACATCGACCCCTTACCTTATCGTGAAAAATGAACAGCGAAAAAGCAAAACGGTTTGCAAATCGCCGTTCCTACCTAACGTCCTGTGCCGGAAGCCCCTCGAATTCGCGATCTGCCGCTGCTGCTGTGGGTCCGTGGCCCCATTTGCTGCCGGCCTTTCACCAGTCTCGCACGTTCAACAATCTTGTTGAGATCCTTATCCTGCAGCGATGCTGCATATTTGAAGGCTTCTTCAAGTACCGACGACACTTCCCTGCCGGAACGCGCTTCCGAAGACAGCCCCTGGATAATGGTTTTCATTGTCTGAACCTGGTTGAAGTCCGACGGCAATTTCCCGTTCTTGGCCATCTCCGCCAGAGACTGAAATGAGGCAAGTCCTATATTTGCATCGGCCTTGATGATCGATCGTACCAGTATCTCCATTGCGAACGCATCGATATTTTGCATCAAAAGGGCTTGTACCGCCTGGACCTGCGGGGTGAGCGCAGGCTGCTTGCCACTTTCGGAAATCAGTTGACGGATCAGATTTTGCCCCTGCTTTTTGTCTTTTTTATACACTTCCAATGCAATATATCCCAGCATGTCCGGACGAGAATGGGCCAGCTGAGTCAGCATGCGCTGAGTTTGGGGAAGGTTCATAGACCCAATCGCCGAAATAATGGCCGGTGCTATCGTCTGGTAAGCCGGGACCGGGCCTAAACGAGGTGTCGATGGACCGGGAACTGAACGTATCATCGGCCGGCTCGGTCGAACGACGGGGCCTCGAGGCACGCCCGGACCCATTCGAGGCAAACGATTCTCGATCTCCGCTCCCTCCATTCTGGGCCCAACATCTGCAGCCGCCTGTGCCGCGGAACGTTCCGCAGCTTGCCGGACTTTTTCCATGTCTACGGTCTGATTGAGTATCACGCCATATAAACTCAACAGCTCTTCACTGCCTTCCCGGTTCAATGTTCGCAGAATGTCAACCGCGTTGCCCATGGCCGATTCCGATACAGGTTCATAACGGCTGCATTGGTTCCGAACGATATCTGCAATCCATTTCAGTACCTGCGAATCGGCCTGCAGGGTGGAAAGGGCAATTACCAGACGGTTTGACAGTTTCTGAGTGTAATTTTTTTCTTCGACTATCGACTGGAATGCCTGCGAGATGTTCGACACCTTTTCCCGATCGTTTAAAATGAAAGTCTTGTTCTTCATCTGATTCTGCCATACCTGGCCCGCGATATATATCGCACCGTCTCCCAGCCGCATCCGTGTCAGCTCATCCAGACTCTTCGATTCCATCGCCCGGGCGAACAGGCCGATCAGCTCCAGATTCCCTATCTGCTGAAGTTGTTCAATGGCAAGAAACCGCATATAGGTATCCCGGTTCGAACTGCTGGCGGCGGCAAGCAGCTTGACCAATTCTTCATATCCACCGCTGGTGCCCGCCTGGCCAAGCATATAATCGGCCAGATATCGATAATATTTCAGCTCATTCATTTCCTGAAAATACTTTACCGCATCCTTCAATTGACCGACCAGAGTCAATCCGGCCATTGCCGTCTCCTGCGTAGTCACATTCTCATTGCTGAGAATGGGGAACGTGAGCGTCAGTTTAACGTCTTCTATACGAGCTGAAGGTAGTGTTGGTTGCTGTTCGGGACCGCCGAGTTCCGGTGCGATACCTGGCGGATTCATGGGCGGCATACCTGGTGCACGGGGCGTCAAAAACATGCCGGCTCCCTGGAGTTGATCTTCAAATTGCACCAGAGCGGTCTGTGGATTCCATTGTGACAAAAATTCCGGCTTCGGGGTTAGCGCTGCCTCTTCGCGATACAAAATAGCGGTGACAAAGGTTGCTACCGCTTCTTCGTCGTCAAAAGAGTCCTTTTGCTGCAAAGCCCGGATCATCTTCAAAAAGGCTTTGCTGCGAGTTTCTCCTGTCTGGCGATTCCAGTAATAGGGTTCATTGAGAGAACCAAGTTCCGACGGGATTTCTCGAATGACCTTGGCCAGACGTCGCAGCATCGGACCATGGGCTGGCTTCAGCATGCTCAGGACAACCCGTTCCTGAAATTCGCCCGGATCAATGCTCAGACTCTTGGTTTCCGCCTTGCCCAGCTTTTTGACAATGTCCATTGCCCGGGTGATCTGCGAGTCGTTCATCTTGGCTCGTGACAGACCCATCAGGGCGATGTCTTCTACTGTCTTGAGCGATGGATCGATCGCCTCGATCGAGACCGATGCAGCCGAAGCGGCCTCGCCCTCTTTCTTTGTACTTGGATCGAGCATGTCCAAAAATAAGTCCATCGCCTCGGGTGTGCCGCGTCGTGCTAATGCAAGTTTCGCCGTCAGACCTAATTGATCTCCGGGTTGGGTGTATGTGGCAATGCGCAGAATCACGTCGATGGATTCCTGATCTCCGATCCGGCCCAGTACCTCCAGGGCCTTCATCCGAACACGCGTCGCCATATGATTCGCTTCCGTCCCCCCGCGAGTGTCGCCGCGAAGGCCGAAGTCGCTTGTCGATTCGATCAAATCCGCGAGTGTCGCCGCCGTCTTCGGCACAGACCATTCACCCAAGGTATGGATGATCTTACAAGCTGCCTCTGCCACCTGTTCGGGATTGTTGAAAGGATCCTTGTGGGCTACAAAAGCGCCCAATGCCGTCAGAAAAGCATCCCCTGCCTTGCGATAGTCAAAATAGATCAAGCTCTCACGTGCACTGATCCCGCTTAAGGCCAGTCCCATCTCATCCAAAGGTACGGACACCTTGCCGGCATCCACGACGACAGATCCTGCCGTGGCATTGCTGCTGATGTTCAGCTCCAGCGCGTTTTTCTCAAAATGCTTGAGCAGAAGCGGACAGCTGTCTTTATCGTCAAGAGCGCAGATTCCCAGCCGGCAAATCCCTCCGACCACCGGATCGTCAATTTGAGCACGAAAATAATCCCGAAGCCTGGAATCATACAAACTCACAAGACATCGAGCGGCCGCCATCTTGATCGTGGCTTTGACGGATGGATCTATGCCGCTTCCCATGCCGCCGTAACCCATCGGGCCGGTAGAACCGGATGTCACATCGGCAGGAACCGAAAGACGCCCCAGTGTCTCAAGAAACTCCTTGGCCGACTGCGCATCGACGGTGTTCAGAAAATTTCGTTTCAAAGGCCAACCTCGACTTTTGACAGTGGCTGACGACGAGAAAAATTCCAATTGACCCGGCGGCATACCGGGCATGGGTGCCATGGCATTTGGATTTGTCGGGCCCCGGATATCCGGCGGTGGAGGTCCCATCGCACCGGGAGGAATCCGGCCGGGAGGCATAGGACCCATTGGCCCCACTGCTCCAGGAGGCATCATACCAGGCGGCATGGGGCCCATTCCGGGCGACATGCCCATGGAATTCGGCATCACGCCGGGACCGGTATTGTCCGCCGTTTGCTGCAAACTTTTCTTTGATCCGAAGGAAGGCACCATCTTGCCGACCAAATCCCATAACGATTGACGGGATTCCGCTGAAATCTGCGTCCATAGAGAGAATATCTTTTCCACTTCTATTCCCTGGACCCGCGATGAACGGACATAGTTGGTCAGGTTTGACAATGAATATTTTGAACCGCCTGCCGCAAGATAAAAAGCTACCTCATTGCTCAAAATCATCAAGTTGCCTGCACTGGCAAAAATGGCATGGCTGGCGCGATCGTTGTATGTTCGGGCGAGAATGCCTGCCAGAATCGACCATTCCTGCTGGGTATTCTTGAACTTTTCCAAACCGCGCGCCAGGGGCTCCACCAGCGGCTCTGCATAAATACCCGTGAACCGGGAAAACAGAAGTGGATGAACCTTGCCGCTGATGATTCCATTCAACAAAACATTGTTTTTGTCTTTTTCAAATAATCGCCCCATCAGATAGGCCGAAACCTCTCCACCCCGACGCGCAAGCACCTGCAGAAGCAGAAGGCGGTGTTCCAGACCCGGATCATTCTGGTCAAAAGCCGTGTTAGGATCCGCGCCCATCCCTGGCGACTGCTAGCCGGTGGCGTTCGGCGGTGGGCTGTTGTTTTCCGCGGCAAATGCCGTTACCGGGTCAAAATCAATCATCTGTTCTATCAGCCATAAATTCATTGCGGTCGGTGCCAGCCAGCTCGATCGCCAAACTTTGTCTCCTCCGAGTTCTCCCAGATAAGTCTGCCGCATCGCACGGACGACCATCGTGTAAAAAAGCCGGCTCTTTATATTGTTCTGAAATAATTCACGTCCATGAGGACAATCCGCCAGGACCAGCAGGCTGGCCAGACGCGATTGACCGGAAATACTGCCTCCATGCTGAATCTGCTCGATCTGAGAAACAACAGACGGATAAGAAAATTCTTGAACCTTTGGCTTGATGGCGGTTGTCTTCTCAAATTCCATCTGAGTTATCATTCCAGACCACCCGCCCTGCAGGTTGGCGACCAGCAGCCGAGTGTTATACAAACTCGATCGCGATGCCGCCTTTACACTTCCCGCCATAACAGAACAGTAGTTTGCTTCTACAAGCAAACCCTTATCAAACGCCCAGTCGGCCAGTTCGGACCATGCTCCTTCTTTAACCGCCTGTTCATAACGTGACAAATAAGCCTGTACATTGATGCTCAGTGTCCTGGCCTGATCGCTGACCGCAGGCAACTGTACGGGAGGCAGCGGTTCCGACTGCTGGATCTGCGGCGACATTGTGGGTGTCGCATTTCTCTGAGCGGTGGTTTCCGGGGGTAGTGCATCGCGCGAAGGAAGCGATTCCTTACTGCCGCTGTTCAATGTAAAATTCACAATAGCTACTGTTATCAGAACCAGAAAAACAGCCACAAGAATAATTTGTTTCTTTTTTGAAGGGGCATCTGCGTCCTGAAAGCTTTTTGACTTCGCTCGTTTGTCTTTTGCCATCTTTCATAATCCTATACGGTTTAATTGGTTAAGGATTCGACGGCCGGTCCTCACGCTTGATGTAAGTCGTGATTCCGACTTGTGCTTATCATACCGTAAACCCGCTCTATTGCCAATTATCTGTTTCTTTTCTGCCAATCTCTCTGCAATTTGTGTGTTTTGTATGGACAAAATAGTCTTTTTCCGCTATAATGAAACTGTTCAGTTCTGAAAGCTCTTGTTGTTATTAGATTTGATCCCGTTCAAAACGGTTTTAAGCCGGTGATCTGAAAAGCGGTAACGAGAGAGAACAAAATATACATGCAAGGCAACTGACCGAGGACCTTAACCGGACAGGCATGTGGTTAGGAC
>CAYMXC010000205.1:0-5876 GCA_964394135.1 uncultured Phycisphaerae bacterium | reverse complement strand
TAGAAACGGGCATTTTAAGCCAAACAGGGTAAAAATTTATAGCAGACTATATTTACAGAAGGACGAAGTGGTCATGCAATCAAGCGTAAGCATCGTGCTAACCAGGAGATATTGATTTCGACGGTCGTGACGAATTTACACGGTACTACTTTGAGCTGACGCCTTGTGGCTGGAAAACCGCCTTGAATTACGGTTCCTGCACTCCCGAAAAATAATCCCCTTGCCGTGCAATCCATTCATTCTTCATGGCATTCCTTTGTGGTGTAATTCTTATACTTTCAATTACCCACTATCCCCCCTGCCGCCTCGACATCGACAATCAAACTTTATTTTTCGATCCAGCCCTGGGGCTCGACACATGTCTCGCCTGTCTTCATGTTGTACCATTTTTTGGCTTTGACCACGTCTTTGTCGCTAAAATAGATTTTGGCTTCGTTGGTTTTCTCGTAATACCACCAGAGATCCTTGAAAGGTTTTTCCTGTGGCTTACCAAGGGTGCATTCCACTTCCGTTTTGTCCGAAGAACCGACGCGAATCATCTGCCATCGCTCATAGGTAAATTTATTCTGACAGCCGCCAGCCGGCAGAAGGCACATAAAAAACGAAAAACCCAAAACGGCAAAAACAGATTTATGCAACATGACTGACTCCTTGTACATCCCCTTTTTTACCAATTTTCATTTTATGCCGCCGAATAAACCGAACCCTGTTCATCCCCGGATTTCGGCAAACGACCCGGTATCAGAAGATGTTCATATTTCCTTTTTTATTCGATTCAATTTTTTCTTTGTAAACTTCCTTTGGCACACGAGCATTCATAATATAGCTGCTGGTTATTCGCCGACCATCGGGAGAAATATAGGTGACTTCAAGAACGTATTTTCCAGGTCGAGCCTCAGGGCCGCTCCATCCGAGCCGAAACCGGTAGGTACTGGTAATACGGTCCCAATGCTGTTCCTGTGCCTGCCTGGAAGTCAGATCTTCCTGCCAGAATCCGAAACGTTCGCCCTTAGGATCGCTGTCGGCTTTTTGAAAGGTATACAGCTCGAAACGGAATGTACCGACGGCCTTGGTCTGATCGCCAAAGTAATCAAGGGGTCGCAGAACGACTTCGATACCGTCAGGAATGCTGTCGCCGTCCCAGCTTCGTGGTTTGGTAAATGGAAGAACATCGATTTTAGCGGGCAGGATCAGGTCCAGTTGTGCCCGGCTGCAGGTAGTCGAATTCGAAACCGTTCCCGCAGGAGTTACGTGCATCCCGGTATTTTTATGGCATCCCGCCGGAATCATTAACCCCAAAGTTAAGACCAGCCCGCATGTTTCGTACCAGTAATTTACAGTTTTAAACTTCATAGATATCCTTATTCAATACGCTCTATCATCCTTAACAAGAGCTTGCGAAGAATAGAACGGTAGACACTTCTTTTTGTTTATCTTCGCCGTCGAGCCAAAAGGCCGAGTCCCAGAGCTGCCAGGCCAAGAGTGGCCGGCTCTGGAACAGGCGTAAAGGTAATTCCGTCGGCAGCCTGGGCCTGTTCGAATTCAGCCAGAACTTCCTCTGCCGGCAGGGTCGGATCCCAACCGAGAATGAGTTCACTTATTCCGCCGCCAGGAAGCGTAAATCCGAATCTTTGACCCAGGGTAAGATTGATCAAATCAATTACCCACTGGCCGTGAACATTGATGGGGCCAATTTCAAAATCCAAAGACTGTGGTGTAGCGTTAGGATCGTCACTTACGAGAGTCCCCTGATTGGACAGATTGAAAGTGATATCGTAACCACCGAATTTATTGAACATGATTTCCTGGTTGATGAAGAAAAAACCATCATCGACAGTAAGTTTGTGCGGACCGTCACATGCCTCATAAGTGTAGGCAATACCGTCGGAAGGAGAACTGATATTGAACTCGACCTCGGGAATGCCTCGCTGCGAATAGACAAGCTGACCCTGAAGCGATCCATTGAGGACGAGTTGGGAATTTCCGAAATCATATTCCTTATTGGAAAAAACCTGGGCAAAATCGAGCGTCCATCCGTCGGCCACCACGTTCCGGGTCAGCTGTTGACTAAAACCAGCCAGACCAAGGCCATATCGAAAATCTTCGAACAAACCGGCATCGGCTTGAAGCGAAAAAGTCAAAACCACCCCGAAAATCACCAACCTCATCACTCTGTTTTTCAACATTGCTTGTCTCCTAAGAACAAGTTTAGTTTTTCCTCGATTTTAGTTATCATACCCGGCTCTCAAACACCTGTAAATAGGATATCGGCAAAAAGCCAGGGGCTCAGAATATCGGTAACATGCTTTTTAATGCTTTTTAACACTCAACATGCGTTATCAGATTGATTTTGCTTGTATCGACAGATTTAGAATGCTAAAATTCCTCACGGTTCAGGCCCGACAGCATCGATAACGGGCATTCATCAGGAAGGGTATATGAAAGTATTAGTTGTAGGTTCCGGCGGTCGCGAACACGCCATAGCGTGGAAAATCGCCGATTCGGCTATGGTCAACGAGCTGTTTTGTGCTCCAGGCAACGCGGGCACAGCTCAGATAGCGACCAATATCAACATCGCCGACAATGATATAGAAGGATTGATCCGGTTCGTCCGAGAAAAGAAGATCGATTTTGTAGTTATCGGACCTGAAGAACCCCTGTTTTCAGGGTTAGCAGATCGTTTAACAGAAATCGGAGTCAAATCGTTCGGCCCGACCCGTGCGGCGGCCCAATTAGAGTCCGATAAAGCTTATTCGAAAGAATTGATGCGCCAGTACGCGATTCCGACAGCGGAGGCACGAATCTTCACAAATCATGCCGATGCGCGAGCCTATATCGCTTCGCGCGACGAGCCTCTGGTCATCAAGGCAGCCGGCCCAGCCAAAGGCAAGGGTGTGATCGTGTGCGACGATCCGGCTGATGCCCTTCTGGCGGCAGAAAAGATCATGGTCAATCAGATTTTCGGCACATCCGGTGAAAAGCTGATTGTAGAAGAAAAACTGACCGGTCAGGAAGTGTCGATCCTGGCCCTGGTGGACGGGCGAAACATTTACGTTCTGGAATCAGCCCAGGATCACAAGGCAATCGGTGACGGCGACACAGGCCCGAATACGGGCGGCATGGGCGCCTATACCCCCGCTCCATTTGTGACCGAACCGATTCTGCAGCAGATCGAACGGCAAGTGCTTGTACCGATCGTGGATGCGATCAATCGCAGCGGCAGCGAGTACAAAGGCGTATTGTACGCCGGACTCATGCTGACAACGACAGGCCCAAAGGTACTGGAGTTCAATACCCGATTCGGCGATCCGGAAACCCAACCGATTCTTATGCGGTTGAAATCTGACCTGATGGAGGCACTGATCGCTACAGCGGAAGGCAAGCTGGATGAGATCACCTTGGAGTGGGATTCGCAGGCTTCGGTCTGTGTGGTCATGGCCTCTGGCGGATATCCGGGCAAATACGAGTCCGGCAAAGTCATCCATGGACTGGAAGAGGCCGACGCCCTGCCGAACGTTAAAGTTTTTCACGCAGGCACGAAGCTTAATGACCAAAAACAGGTAATCACAGCCGGTGGACGGGTCTTGGGCGTAACGGCATTGGGTTCGACCATAGCCGACGCAAAACACAATGCTTACCAGGCTGTGGAAAAAATAAATTTCGAAGGCGCATATTACCGTAAGGATATTTCCGATAAGGCCATAATCAAACAGACAACGACATCCAAGTAACAGGTAAAAATCGTTTCCCGGGAAATCTGGGAACGGTGAATTTATGCGCGCAATTTTTTGAATTCGGTAACAAATTGAATCCGAGATTTACAGGAGTCTCGGGCGTCTCAGTTGATCGATGGTATCAGTTTTAGAAAGAGGTAGAAAAAATGGAACTTCGACACAACGGCTTGCAAAAGTGGATTGAGGAAGTAGCTGCACTGACTCAACCGGATCGAATTCACGTTTGCGACGGTACGCCGGAGGAAATCAAACAGATCAAAAAGCAAGCCCTGGCCGATAAGGTATTCTATCCGCTCGACGAGAGCAAGTGGCCGGGATGCCTCTATCACCGCAGCGACATCAATGACGTAGCCAGAACGGAAGGACGAACCTTCATCTGCACTCGAACAAAACAAGACGCTGGTATCACGAACAACTGGATGGACCCTCAGGAAGCGAAGGCGACGGTTATACCGCTTTTCAAGGGATGTATGAAAGGCCGGACCATGTACGTGATGCCATACCTGATGGGACCGGTCGGTTCACCCAACAGCAAGGTCGGCGTTGAGATTACGGACAGCCTGTATGTAGTAATCAGCATGGGTATCATGACACGAATGGGCAAGCCGGGCCTGGACGCACTTGGTACAGACAACGAATTCGTAAAAGGTCTGCACTCGCTGGGCGATCTGGCGCCGGAACATAAATACATCCTGCACTTCCCGGAAGAAAACACGATCTGGAGTATAGGCTCGGGCTATGGTGGAAATGCACTGCTCGGCAAGAAATGCCATTCACTTCGGATTGCAAGCTGGCAGGCACGCAAGGAAGGCTGGATGGCAGAACATATGCTGATTCTGGGGCTCGAATCGCCGAACGGTCAGATCACCTATATGGCGGCTGCATTTCCCAGCGCGTGCGGCAAGACAAACCTCGCAATGCTGCAATCGCCGCTGGAAAAAATGGGCTACCGCGTGTGGACGATCGGCGACGATATCGCTTGGTTGAATATCGGTCAGGACGGCCGGCTGTGGGCGATGAATCCTGAAAACGGCTTTTTCGGCGTAGCGCCGGGCACTTCGGCCAAAACCAATCCAAACGCATTGAAGACGGTAATGAAAAATTCCCTCTTTACCAACGTGCTTCAGGGCAAGGACGGAACCGTCTGGTGGGAAGGTATGGACATTCCGGCACCGGAGGAAGGTCTGGACTGGAAAGGCAATCCATGGACACCCGCCTGCAAGGAAAAAGGCGCTCACCCGAATTCACGATTTACAGCTCCCGTCTGCCAGTGCCCGACCCTCTCGAAACGATGGGAAGATCCACAGGGAGTACCGATATCAGCCATTATTTTCGGCGGCAGGCGAGCCAGACTGGCACCGCTGGTTTACCAGACATTCGACTGGATTCACGGCACATATGTCGGAGCCACTATGGCATCGGAGCAGACTGCCGCTGCTGAGGGAAAGGTCGGTATCGTCCGGCGCGACCCCATGGCCATGCTGCCTTTCTGCGGATACAACATGGGCAAGTATTTTGCCCACTGGCTCGAAATGGGACGACGCATCAAACATCCACCGATGATCTTTCATGTCAACTGGTTCCGAACCAGCGAGCAGGGCAAGTTCCTCTGGCCAGGCTTCGGCGAGAATATCCGCGTACTGATCTGGATCGCGGAACGAATCGCAGGCCAAGGCAAGGCGGTGGAAACTCCGATCGGATATGTGCCCACCCGCGACGGACTGATACTCGACGGCCTGAATCTGCCGACGGAAAACATCGACCAGCTCCTAGAAGTCAATACGGACGACTGGAAACAGGAACTCCAGGAACATAAAGATTTCCTGGGAAAATTCGGAGATGATTTGCCAAAGGAAATCACCGACGAGTATAATAAACTACTCAAACGATTAGGCTGAAATTGTCGATGGGCTTTGCCCATTGCACCCGAAAGAGGCCAACAATGACTAAAGATAAATCAGCACCGATCTGGCATGGGCGATTTTCGCAATCGCCAGCCCAGTCCACTCAGGAATTTGTGGAATCGCTCTCGTTCGATCGCAGGCTGTTCAAACATGATATTGCAGGGTCAATCGCCCATGCACAGATGCTCGAAACCGTGGGCCTGCTCATCAAAAAAGAACGGCAGGAGATCATCGACGG
>CAYMXC010000204.1:0-5894 GCA_964394135.1 uncultured Phycisphaerae bacterium | reverse complement strand
AAGGCATCCTGTGCACCGCAGCACCATCGCAGTGCACTGATGTTGTCGGTTCGGCCGGCTTAGGCCCCCAGCAGGTTATAACACAAACCAACCCCGACTATGGCAAGAAAGGCGAAAAGGAAAAGCCAGATAAAGCCAGGCCTGCGAGTTTCTGCGATTGTAATAGGTGTTTCGGATTCCATATAGACCCCATCTTTGTAGAAAAATCAAATTGTAACCAACTGATGATGTCCTTGATTTTATCCGGGAATAATCCAAAAATGAACTGGAAAATTGCGGCTCTTGACTTTAGTGGCTGGGGTACTCATACTCTATTGATCCCTAATCAACAAGGAGCGAACCATGCGACAGATGCGAATTGCGGCTTTACAGGGTCCGATAGAAAAAATAACTCCGCCGGTTACCGAAGCGAAAAACTTGGAATGGACGGAAAAAATGATTCGTGATATCAGCCAGTTCCATGTGGATGTCGTCGCTTTGCCTGAAATCTTCAGCACCGTGAACTGCCAGGGCAAAGCCGGCGAACTTGCCGAAGCGGTGCCGGGGCCGACTACCGAGCGGATGATGAAGCTGGCGATGGAGTTGCATATCGCGATTATCTGTCCGCTTTACGAACGCCGAAATGGAAAAATATTTAATACCGCTGTGATGATCGACAAGTCGGGTTTGATCGTCGGGCAATATGATAAAATTCATCCGACCGAAGGCGAAATCGACGACGGCGTTATGCCAGGACGGAAGGAACCGACGGTTATCGAACTGGACGGTGTCAAAGTCGGATGTCAGATTTGTTTCGACGCCAATTGGCCCGAAGACTGGTTGCAGCTCAAGCGGGCAGGGGCGCAGTTGATCTTTTTCTGCTCGGCGTTTTCGGCAGGAACACTCTTGGGAGGCTTGGCGACGGTACTGGCTGTGCCGGTAGTGGCGTCAACACTCTGCCGCGCATGCCGTATCTACGATCGGACGGGACGAATGATCGCCCATCAGTCGCCGTATTTCGATTTTGTAATGGCCGACGTATTGATCGATCAACCGCTGTTCCATCTGGACGACCAGTGGCCGAACTTGGGAAAAATCAGGCGAGAACATCCGGAAATCATGACGGAAATCTTCGACGGCGATGGTCGGTGGACAATTAAAGGCGGCGTCTCCCCGGAACATCTGCAGGCGGTCATAGATCAATATGAATTGATGGACGTGGATCAATATCTGGCCAGAGCTCAGCGCCGCCAGGATCAGGCGAGAAAATAGGGCAAACGAAAATGACCGCGACACCACTTTTCATTCTGGCTTCAGGTTCGCCGCGGCGAAGAGACTTGCTGCGAGAGGCCGGATATCATTTCGAAGTGATTCCGTCCCAATCGCCTGAGCCTAAAATAGCGGACAAGGATTGCCCCCCGGAAGAAGTGGCCAGGCGCCTGGCCGAATTCAAGGCACGGGACGTGGCCAATCGGGAGTCGCGGCCGGCCGTTGTGCTGGGAGCAGATACCATCGTGGCGTGTAACGGGCAGATTCTCGGCAAGGGCCGCGATGAAGCGGATGCACGATCCATGCTGCACCTGCTGTCACGCACGCGACATCGGGTTATTACAGGTGTCGCCCTGATCGATACCCAAACCGGTGAAACGACCGTCGATTCCGCCACTTCGTGGATTACGATGCGCCCGATGACCGAGCGCGAAATCGACGATTATATTGCCAGCGGAGCCTGGAAGGACAAGGCCGGCAGCTACGCCGTCCAGGAGGGAGCCGACAAGTTCATTACCCATATCGACGGCAGTTTTACAAACGTTGTCGGACTGCCGATGGAACTTGTCAAACAAATGCTCAAGACATTCGGAATCGTTCCCCTCTCATAATTCAATTGCTGCCCCAATATGCGTCGAAAATGTCCGGATACAGGTAGCAAATCATGCCTTTAACTGCGATATGATATGCTCTTTCGGTTCACGCAGCAGATTCATGAAACGGCTTACAGGTTCGGAAAAAATCTTCCCTTTTCGATAAATCGCACCGACCGAACGGAAAAATTCTTCTTCAGCAAATGGCCGGGCCACAAGCGTGCCGCTTTTGAGTTCCTGCATGATAGCAGGCTCTGGCAAAATGCTCAGGCCGACGTTGGCCTCGATGCCTCGCTTCATCGTTTCAACATTGTCCAACTCCATGACGGGCTTGATTGTCACTTCATATCGCCTCAAAATTTTGTCGATGAGCTTGCGGGTAAACTGGTCCTTTTCGAAAAGGATGACAGGCTGAAGCTGAAGCGACTTGATGGATACTTTCTTCTTGGCGGCCAGCGGATGTTTCGGATGCATCACCAGAAGAAGTCGTTCTCGGTAAAACGGCATAACGCCGATCCGCCGGTCGCCTTTGGGATTGGCAACCATTCCGATATCGGCCCGGTCGGCGAGTATGGTTTCTATAGCCTGGTTGGCTCGCATCGGCTCGACGTAAAGCCGGACATTAGGATGCTGCTGAAGATAATAACGCACGTAAGGTTGAAGCAGGTACAGGACGATCGACGGGATGCCAACGATCGTGACGGAGCCCGTGATCTGGTGCGAAAAATTGGCCAGATTGTTGCGAATCGCCTCGAAACGCTCGTAAATGTCCTTGCAACCCTCGTAGAAAATTTCACCGGCCTGGGTCAATGCCAGGGGCCGGCATGTCCTGTCAATCAGCTGGAGTTTGAATTGTTGCTCGATGCTTTTGATCTGTTGTGATACGGCGGACTGGCTGATAAGGTTTCTCGATGCGGCTTTGGAAAAGCTGCGGGTCTCCGCCAGATCACAAAAAATTTTTATTTGGTCCAAATCCATGGTCCCAATCGCTCCGATAAATATCAATACGATATTATATCCAAATTTTCAGCATTAGATATGCTAATTCTATTTATTAATACATTGAGAGCCGCTAATATGCAAGAAATAAAAAGTCCCTTTTTAGCGGGAAAACTATAAATATTTCATGCCGGTATTTACCGGACGTGATTTTTATGGTATAGATAGGGTCGAGGATCGTCCTTAATACGCTATCTCAAAAAAACATCGCCGTTTGTTGGCTTTTGGAGATGATTTCATAATCTCGATGGAGCGAGTCGATGCGAATTGTGGTGGAACAAGGTGAAACAGCCGTTCTGGATCAGAACTTTACCGCCGGCACTTTCTACCTCGGTCGGCATGAGCAGTGCCAGATCCGGCTGACCGGCAGCGACCAGATTACTGGGCGTCACCTGATGTTTTTCGAAGAAAAGGGTCATTGGTTTGTCGAGCCGATTCACGATCAATTTCGAATAACTCACCTCAACGGACATCTGCTTCAGCAACGGCAGGAGTTACACCCCGGTGATGAATTGACGATTGGAACATATCGGATCAAAATGCTCGCAGATACGACTCAAGCTGCCGATAAGGACAGCGGTAAGGATAAAACTAAAAATAAAGACAAGGCGCTGCCATTTCAGGTAATCGCGGTCGGCAGCACTGAGCTGCAGGAACGTGTAAACCTGGTCGCAGGCGACATGGGGCTTTCCGAGTCGGTGATTATCAAAAAACGAACCGACACGTTTAGCTTGTCGAAGGGTCGGATGGAATATATTTCCGGTCTGTCACTGCGATTCATGGGAATCTCCGACGTCCGGGCCCTTTTGACGATGGTCCTCGACACGATTCTGGTGGATTTTCAGGCTTACTGCGTTTGGGCAGGGTTGCGTACCGATGCGGAAGGCCATCTGCATCTATCCGCAGGAAAGGATATTTCAGGCCGGCCCCTCGACGCGCCAGGCATGGCGGGGAAACTTATTTATGCAACGGTGGACTGCGCAAGGGCATTATTGATTCAGGTGATGGAAAATAATCCCGACCGTTCCTGCATGGCGGTCCCGCTGGTTAGTCCCGATGGATCGCTGGGGCTCATCTATCTGGAAAGCGAACCGGGCAAACCGCGATTTAATGTGGCGGACCTCGATACGCTCGTATTTATCGCAAATCAGGTGGCGATGAGCATCGATCGGTTGCTACGCCAGCAGACGACGCAGCTGGATCAATTTCGAACCCTCGATCAGGAACTGGCACGAAAAGTGCAGGCACGAACCGCCCCATGGCAGCTTCCCCAGTGGCCAGAACTGCAAATGGCGGTTTTGGCGGAACCGGGAACAGGAATATGTACAGATTTTTATGATGTCCTTCCCTTGGGTGAAAAACAGGCAATGGTGCTGGTCGGACAGACGCCCGCAGGACAATCCGACACGGCCATCAGCATCGCAGAAATGTCCGCGGCGTTTCGAATCGGAGCGGTTCATCGCGACATTCCGCAGGTGCTCATGCGCCAGATGAACTGGCTCTTGTACACCTCCGCCAGCGAACCGCGTCGATTAAGCTGCGGTGTGATCGGAATCGATCCAGAAAGCGGTGAATTCTGTATTTGCCTTGCAGGAAACGTTTTTGCCTACCTCGTCGGATCGGGTGGTAAGGTCTTCAAAATTCGAACGGAAAACAATCCGCTGGTCGGCGAATCACGCAAGTCGAAATACGAGGCGATGAAGGGTAAACTGGGTTCCGACCAGATTCTGGCTATCTGTACAGGAGGCATCTTTTCTATCACCGCTTCCAATGGCAGCCGATATACCGAAGAACATTTATTGGACTTTCTGTCGGATACCTACGGCCAGCTTCCAGCAAGAGTGCTTGGCGATCTGGCCGATGATGTCACGGCATTTACAGGTGGTAAAAAGCCTTCGGACGATATTACGCTCCTGATACTGAGAAAAGGTCGACAACTGGGTTGATCTTATCGGACGCTCAGAAATGACGGACGTTTAATCATATTTCAGGCAAAGGCGGCCCTTCAATCTGACGATATAAGCGATGTGAAGCACTTTTCAATAACACAGTACCGTTGTATTGATCGAAAAGTGCAAGCGAAGGAAAAGAATATATGGACATCGCGACACTGATTGGAATTATCGTGGCCGTTGGCGGAATTGTCTGGGCCATGTACGAACAAACCCATGGCGATCTAGGGACGTTTTATTCGACCGAAGGATTTGTCCTCGTGCTTGGCGGGTCATTTGCTGCCGTCTGCCTTTCCATGCCCTTGAAATCGGTGCTGGCGGTATTCGGATACACAAAGAAATGGCTCTTGGGTAAGGAACTTCCAATCGACAATCTGCTCAAATCACTGGTGGGCTATGCGGAAATTGCACGTCGCGACGGCATGCTGGCGCTGGAAGAGGCGCTGAAGACTCAAAGTGATCCGTTTTTGAAGAAGGGACTTCAACTGGCAGTCGATGGAACGGACCCGGAGATCATCGAGCAGACGCTGGAGATCGAGATCGAAGCTTTGGCTGAACGTCATAAAGCCGGTAAGAAATTTTTTGAACTGATGGGAAAATACGGCCCGGGTTTCGGGCTCACGGCAACGCTGATCGGGCAGGTGGCCATGTTTAAAAATCTCGGCGGCGACAGTGCCGCGATTGGAAGCGCCCTGGCGGTTGCACTTCTCGGAACCTTTTATGGTTGTATTATCTGCAACGTGATCTGCGGTCCGATTGCAGACAAGCTGGCGATTCGTTCAGCCGAAGAGCAGTTTGTCCGACAGATGACTATGGTAGGAATCATGAGCATTCAATCGGGTGACAACCCCCACGTGGTGGAAATGAAATTCTTCGGTGGCGTCCTCCAATCGGCGGGGAAAATCGTAACTGATGAAACAAACCTGATGGCCGCGGCGGGAAAGGCAGCGTCCCAGTTCGGTGGCGACGATACCACTGCCTCCAATGGAAGGATAACAGACAATACCGATGTTGAGGGGACGATCCATTTTAATATCGCTTTTCAATCAGAAAGAATATAACCTCCGGTACATTCTATAGCAAAGAGGATAGGTATAACAAT
>CAYMXC010000203.1:0-5954 GCA_964394135.1 uncultured Phycisphaerae bacterium | reverse complement strand
ACCCAAAAGACCCATGGAACGTCAATAACGACCGACTCGTGCTTTCTGAAGGACACGCCGTACCCATCATCTATGCCGCACTTGCAGATCTCGGCGCAACTGTAGGTAAATCAAAAGACGACGCAAGAACCCTGACGGTCGATGATGTCGAAACACTCCGCCAAATGAACAGCGTTCTTGACGGCCACCCAAACCCCGCGGAAGGAATGCATTTCTTCGATGCCGCGACAGGTTCGCTCGGCCAGGGCTTGTCGGTGGGCGCAGGGCTTGCACTGGCTGCCCGAAAATCGAAAATTCAAAAAAATATCTACGTGATCTGCGGCGCCGGCGAGTCGCGGGAAGGCCAGCTCATGGAAGCCGCCGACTTCATCGTCGATCACAAAATCAACAATCTCTGCGCCATCATCAACTGCAACGGCCAGGCCCAGGCCGATTACGTCTCCAACCAGCAGAGCCAGGGAAATCTGGCAGCAAAATTCTCCGCCTACGGATGGGAAGTCCGATGCATCGACGGCCACGATGTGGAACAGGTGGTGGCAGCACTGGCCAAAACAGGAAACACCCAGCAGCCATACATCATCCTCGCCGCGACAAAAAAAGGCTGGGGCGTCGCCGATCTCAAGGCCCACACCAACCACGGCAAGGCCCTGCCTAAGGATAAACTCGAAAAGGCCTTGGCCGACCTGGAAAACCAGCGAAATCTGCTGGACATTCCCGCCAAAGTCGATGTATCGCGCTTCAAACCGAAATTGCCTGAAACCCCAACTTTCAAATTCCCCCTTCCAAAAGGCAAGCTGGGCGATCCGGACTTCGATCAATTGCTCCAGGGCGACGCCTTCCTGAAAAATTGGCAGACCAAGAAAAAAATCGCCACCCGCAGAGCCTACGGCCTGGCCTTACGAGAACTGGCCAAACTGGACGATCGCATCATCGCACTCGACGCAGATGTCAGCAACTCCACCCACGCCGATTACGTCGCCAAATCCATGCCGGAAAAATTCGTCGAGTGCAAAATCGCTGAACAGAATATGGTTTCTACCGGCGCAGGAATGGCCGCTGCAGGATACATCCCCTTCTGCTCGACCTTCGGAAAATTCTTCACCCGCGCCTACGATCAGATTGAAATGGCCATGATCTCCCGTGCGAACATCAAACTGGTCGGCTCACACGTCGGCGTAACACTGGCGGCCGACGGACCAAGTCAGATGGCACTGATCGACATGGCATTTTTCCGCGGCCTCAGCTCACCTCACGAAAACGGTAAACCCATGTGCATCATTTTCAATCCCGCAGACGCCGTTTGCGCCTACAAGTGTGTCCAGCTGGCAGCCGATTGGAACGGCATGGTTTACATCCGAACGATGCGGCCAGATACAAGCCTGCTCTATAAACCCAACGAACAATTTGAAATTGGCGGCTCTAAACAATTAGCCGAGGGAACCAACCTGCTGATCGTTGCCACAGGATACATGGTGCACGCCGCACTTGCCCTGATCGACAAACTCAATGCCCAAGGCATCAGCGCCGGACTGATCGACGCCTACAGCCTCCCGCTGAACCCGGAACCCATTTTAAAGGCCGCCGACATGGCAAATAAAAAAATCCTCACCCTCGAAGACAACTACATCGGCGGTCTGGCATCAAACGTCGCGGAATGCGCCGCTTCCGACGCAGGCTATATGGTCAAACACCTCCTCGTAAATAAGTTGCCCAAGTCCGGACTCACACCAGAAGATCTCCTCGACTACTGCGGCCTGGGACCTAACAATATCATCCAAACCGCGAAGTCAATGCTCTAAAATCCATATAAAACTTACGGCAGGCAGAAATTGTAGGCCGCGTCGTGACGCACCATCTTCTCTAGTCCGGCTCGATCGTAACCGTCAACCGGCACGATTGAAACTGTTCCTGGTATAGTTCCGCACGTTCTTTATGGCAGACAAGCAGAACCGAAACACCCTTCAAATGGGCCTCCATCATCTTTCTGTAGGCATGCTCGAATGTCAACGACGTCAGCCGACAGATCGTCTCAACCACATATCCCATGTCGTTGACATCGTCATTATGTAGAATAACCTTGTACTGCGGCGGCATCCGCGTAACTGTACGCGGCTGATCCAGCATTTTCGTTTTTTCGGCGCCCTCAGCCATTTCGTCATAAGCCTTTTTTTAAAAATCTGTAACAAAAAAAGACCGCTTAGCCATTATATCCCATACAGGTTATTCAGCGTCATTTTCTTAGAAGGTTTAAAATAGAACCTTTCCACTTAAGCTCAATATTATATAATACAGATTGTGATGAAAACGGACAAGGGTATGTTGAAACTCAAGAGGAACAAATTCGGGGTATTCATGCGATTGCAGCACCAGGCCGACTTCGACCGAGTCTTCGCCACAGGTCGGCGGTACAAGGCAAAGGGGCTGCTGTTCCTGGCTGCCCCCGGCGACCTGGATCACCCCCGATTCGGCATCTCCATCGGCAGAACTTTCGGATCGGCGGTCGAACGAAATCGTATTAAGCGAAAATTGCGAGAGGCCTTCCGACTGATTCGCTGCGAACTGCCACCCTGCGACATCGTCTGTGTACCCAAACGTCCAGCCGCACAATTGACCGTCACAGAATTAAAAGAATTAATTGGAAAAGCCTGTGAAAGTTCGCGAATTGTGCAAAATATGCAATAACCTCGTCAGCCGATTGTTGATCTCCATAGTACACGGCTACCAGCATACCCTGGGATATCTGCTCGGCGGCCATTGCCGATATTATCCAAGCTGCAGCGAATATTTTATCGGCGCGGTCGGCAAATTCGGGCCCTGGCGGGGCGCCATCAAGGGAATCTGGCGCATCCTCCGATGCCACCCATTCGCAAAGGGCGGTTTCGACCCCTATTGATCCAATAATATCCCGCTTCCCTATATAAAACCGCCCGCCGAATACTAATTTCAGCACGTCTTTTTTTCTGCCGATGTTCTAATTGTGATACATGTAACGAAATTGAAACGTCGCGGATAAGACCAGCCGCAATATGGATTTAATATAACATTGGTAAAAAATGATCCACAGCAAACAGAACGATTGGCTCGATGAATCCACGATCGAACTGGTTCGGTCGATTTTACAGGTAACCGCCGGCTATAACTGGCTGGTGGACACTTCCGCGCGAATCATCACCTGCAATAATCTCGCCCGCGAATTGTCAAACAACGCCGATCGCTTGCCGGTCCTCGATGGCCCGCAGGTGCAGATCGATTTATCGGAACTGCTCTTCACCGCCCTCTACGAAAAAAAACCAATCGAGCTTAAAAACCTGGAATTGTGCTTGCCACAACACGAACCCCCCAGGCTGACCCATTTGCAAATTCACCAGCTTGACCTGACGAAAGCCTGGCCTAAACTTTTCCTGATCAATCTTACCTGCAGCTGCCGACCGGCGGAACAAACCGTCGAAACCATTCAGAATGAAAAACTCAACAGCCTCACGGGCCTGGCGGCAAAAATAGCACACGAACTCAACAATCCACTCGACGGATCGATGCGATACATCGGCCTGGCTATTCGTCGCCTCCAACACAGCAGCGAAATGGCCGATTCACCCGCCAAGGTGGCCGAGTATCTCTCCTCAGCGCAGGAAGCACTTGGAAAAATGAACGGCATCTTATCGGACCTCGTCCAGTTTGCCACGCAGCGGCCAGGCAAATATCGAAAAAATCTCCATCAACGATCTCCTGGAGCAGGCAGTGCGAACCCTCAGCGCACGGGCCAAGCTCGCCGGAGTCAATCTGGTGACGATGCTTTCAGAAAATCTGCCACAGGCCGGAGGACCCCGATTGTATCAGGTCTTCTGCAACCTCCTCAAAAACGCTATCGACGCCGTCGCGGAAAAACGCAAATATAACTCCGCTTCACCAGCCATTGTGACGATCTCTACACAAAATCGCGAAAATAAAATCCGAATTGTCTTCGAAGATACCGGCGTCGGCTTGCCGCCTGATCGGAAATATCTGTTCGATCCGTTTTTCACCACCAAACAACCGGGCGAAGGCACAGGCCTGGGCCTTGCCATTTCAAAAGAAATTATCGAACAGTACGGCGGAACGATCCTCGCCCAGGATCGCCCGGGCGGAGGCGCGCGTTTCATCATCGAACTGTTACCAATAGCGGCTGATGAACCGTCAACTTCCAGAGGTGAACATCATGAAAATCGCTGAACCCCAAACACAAAATACAGCATCCTCCCACAACAAAATAAATCCTGAAATCCTCATCCTCGACGACGACCGTTTCATTCTCGACTCACTCGGCGAATTTCTGAATATGGAAGGCTATCGCGTCTACACCGCAGGCCAATTCCACCAGGCCAAACATCTGCTCGAAACACATCAGATCCAGCTGGTCATCACCGACCTAAACATGCCTAGCATCGATGGCCTGGGAGTCCTACGATACCTGCGGGAAAACTATCCGCAGACCGTTGCAATCATGATTACCGCATTCGGTTCGATCGACTCGGCCGTCGAAGCCATCAAACTCGGAGCCTATGATTATCTGACAAAACCCATCATCGACGACGAATTGCGAATGAGCATCCAGCGAGGCTTGAAACAACAGGCTCTCCAGGCGGAAAACCTCGCCCTCAAACAACAGCTTCGATCCCAAAACCAATACGGCAAATTGATCGGACGCGATCGACAGATGCAAAAAGTCTTCGAACTGATCGAGGCGATAGCCCCAACTTCCACCACCGTCTTGATCACCGGCGAATCGGGAACAGGAAAAACCCTCGTCGCTCGCGCCATCCATCATCAGAGTTCAAGGCACGAAGGACATTTCGTCGAAGTCGCCTGCGGCTCCCTGCCGGAAAACCTCCTCGAAAGCGAACTGTTCGGACACGTCAAAGGATCGTTCACAGGAGCGGTCGCCGATAAACAGGGCCGATTCCTCGCAGCCGACGGCGGAACGATTTTCCTCGACGAAATCGACAGTGCCTCGCCGGCCATGCAGGTCAAACTCCTACGCGTCCTCCAGGAACGGCAGTTCGAAGCCGTCGGTTCCGACAAAACGATCACCGTCAACGTGCGGGTAATCGTCGCTACCAACAAAAATCTCAAAAAACTGGTCGAAGAGGAAAAATTCCGCCAGGACCTCTACTATCGAATCAACGTCGTCGGAATCCACCTTCCACCTCTCCGCGAGCGAATCAGCGATATTCCGCTCCTGGCTGACCACTTCGTGGAAAAATTCAACCAAATCCATCGCAAAAATATAACTGCTATCGGTCCAGAGACTATCAATCTGCTCGCAAGATATCGCTGGCCGGGAAACGTACGAGAACTCGAAAACGCCATGGAACGAGCCGTCGTGCTTTCCAGAAACGAAACGCTGACGCCCGAAGATTTACCGACGGAAATGGTCAATCCCCCTGCCGCAGCCGACAGTTTATTCCTCGGCGATCAAAACGGAACTCTGGACGACCTCTTGTTCCGAACAGAAAAACAGATTATCCTCAGAACCCTCGAACGCTTCGACGGAAACCGACAACTGACCGCCCGAGCCCTGGGAATCTCCCGCACAAGCCTATTCCGAAAAATGCGAGACCTAGGACTGAAATGTTCCAATGATGAAAATTAATACGCAAAATGGTTGATACCCCACCGCTTCTTTCTTTTACCATCATCACTCCCAAAATCCCCCCAACTCATAAAAAATCGTATAGTCTACCGGTACAAAATCACTCAACTGACATTGTCACCTGCATCTTTGACGCTGAACTTTCAACTATTTCCCAGACTTTTCTTTTTTTTCTTTTACAATTTACACTATAATTTAATATATGAAAGAGCCACAAAAAAACAGTCAGGCCGTTTTAACGGAAACAATGCTTCACACAGGTGTCCAATTAGCCGCAAAGGTCAGGGCAAAGGCTATTTTTGCATGCCTGGATTCAATTTCCAAC
>CAYMXC010000202.1:4049-5954 GCA_964394135.1 uncultured Phycisphaerae bacterium | reverse complement strand
CAATGACTTCTGCGGGGCCGATGGTAGCTGCCTTGGGCGGAACAGCCGCAATGTCGCCGCTCTTGCCGAAACTTCCATGCAGCGAATTCTGCGCCAGCGTGAAGGGGCTCAGCGTGCAGATTCGCGGTCCAAGCTTTTTCCACTCTTCCAGTGGATAATCGAATTCCGGGGCGTCCGGTTCGATAAACGCACAGTGGCCTGTCCAACCCGGACCGCTGAAGCATGCATCTGCGCCGCCCATGTCAGCGATCATCTTGCCATAACTGTTGATATTTTGATTGTTCATCCCGTGGACCTGGCTTTCCGGCATGCGCAGCTCGGGATCGATCTGGAAATACAGATATTTCTTCAATGCATGCATGAAACCATATGGCCAATCTTCAGGGGCGATCACGCCGTACTCATTGGCATACTCATCCATGGCAAAAAGGTGAACTTTTTGACAATTGACCCGCAATTTGTTAATCATGTAGGCGACGCATCGGTATGCGGGAATGGGATTGGGCATGATCAGGACGACGGGCTTGTTTTCATCGCTGGACTTCTTAAACCAGTAGAAAATCTCGGTGATCCACATCGGGCCGACATCTGCGTCTTTGATCACGCTGATCTTGAAATCGGGGTTCGGATGCTTGGTTATGTCCTCGCGCTTGATCCGGCGACAGCGTTCAATTGCTTCCTTATCGCGGAACGGAACATATTTTGACGGACTATATTCAAAAGTGCTCATAATTCACCTCTATATTTATATAAAACAACCACTAAACCAAAACGCCATCATATCGTCATATCATAATAACATAATGATCTTTTAAATCAAGGGAAATTTTTATGCCGCAGATAAAGAAGTCTATAGTGCTCGTAAGCAGATGCGACGTTTCCACATCGAGAGACATTCCCGATAAACCGATCACAATTTGAAGCAATCGAGAAAACACCTCGCACATTTTTCGATTCAACATGGTGCATCGCGGTGCATATGCCGCAAAAGACTTTGATAAAAAACGTTCGGCATAACTTCTTGCGATTCATTCAGACATTGAAATTTATTTTCACCCCGACCGAATCATGAACTTTGAAAATGTTTTTCGGATCGAATCGCCGCAAATTAAAAATTACCATCGTGCATGTTTTGCATCGATGATCATTTTTGTCGTCGCAGTCATATACTTCCGTACAAAAAAACATTTCAATCGTAATGCTTTTTGCCATAACGCAAGGCTCAAAAAATTGTTTTCAAATTTCCATTTTTTTCAGGGTTGACGTTTGGACTAAATATTTATAGACTTCATATTTGTTGGATGTACGTGGAGAGGCGGACTTTACTTTTTTTAGCTTGTGAGAGCCTGATTATGTCAGGAGAGGCGAAATTATTTCGCTGTATAAAGTCGGGAAAGATCGTGAAATTTACTCCGAATTGGAGTAACCCAATTGAAGTTATAGAGCACTGGGCGAGAATCAAACCAGGCCGCCCCGCTATCGCCGGATTGATCAATCACACAAACTGGATCAGCCGTTCTTATTGTCAAATGCTGCGCCGCGTTCTTACTCTGACAAATTCTCTGATAAACCTTCCGCCGGAGCGGATCGCCATTGTCGCAGGCAGTCATGTAGCGACGGTCGAGGCAATATTCGCAGCATTGGCGGCTCGACGACAATTTGTTCTTGTGGATCTTCTACGAAAACCCACTGCCATTCAGTATTACAAACTCGCGGATAGCAGGGCAACGGCTGTTATCATTCCAGGCATGGAAGAAATGCCTGAACCATTAATCGATCAGATCAATCAGATTCGCCAGCAGGACCCGCAGATGAAAATCTGGTCGACCGGAGAGAACACGCTTGCCGATTTCAATCTTTTGTCCGGCAGCCCGGAAGGTTATCGCGTTGCACACGTGGAGTATG
>CAYMXC010000202.1:0-4008 GCA_964394135.1 uncultured Phycisphaerae bacterium | reverse complement strand
TTTTTTTTATCAACCAAATGCACTGTGTGCCAATACATGTGCGGTTAACGATTGGCTGAAGCTGAATCCGAAGACTCGGCTGCTGGTGGCAACGGCGCTGGACTGCTGCGACGGTCTGATTCCTGTTCTGGCGGCGGTTGCCTCAGGCGGAACGGCTCTGTTGCATCCACAGATCACGTCTGGGAATTTCTGGCGGGTAGTGCTGGAAAGCGACGCGGATATTGTTCGTGTCAAGCCAACACTCATCGAAGAACTGCTTGACGACAAGACGAAACTTGCGAATATCAATCGAAGCAATTTGAAATTCCTCATCACTGGTTCTGGATATCTGCCAAGGCAGATCGGGCTGCGTTTTTTTGAAACATTTGATCTGCCCCTTCTGCAATGCTACGGTACGGCTGAAACAGGCGGTTATGTTTTAGGCATGTCGCCAGGATTATCGTGGCGGGAGTACGAACTGGCTTTGCGAGACAATATCGTTGGGCAAGAATTGCCATTGTGTAACGTGAGAATGCAATCGGAATCGCCGACGGACGATAAAGTCCAATTCAGCACCGGCGAAGGGATATTGCAGGTTCGAGGCCATACATTGTCCTGCGGCTACTGGGATGGCCAGGATCTTCAATATTGGAGCGAGCCATGGCTTCGAACATCCGACATGGCGATGACGATACCTTGGCAGGACCAGCCAACTTATCAGATTCGCGGCCGGCTGGAAGACACCCTGCTGATCGACAATCAGCGATTCTGGCCGGCGTATATCGAACGATCGCTTCTGGATACATTCCAATTTCTCAGAGACTGCGTGGCCATGACGCTGCCGGATCGGGCGGGTCGAAATAAGCTTTGTGCGGTAGTCGTACTGCCGGGGGATATTCCCCCACATCGCCGCTCCGAACTTTTAGCCCTGATGGAAGCACGACTTAATGCGGGCGGCGTAGCGGGATTGAATGAAAAATCGACGCCACAGGAAATCATCCCGCTTGACGAAATGCAGGTTCCTCGCCGCTATGACGGTCACCCCGATCGCAGCCAACTTCAACAACTCATTGTCCAGCAGATCGGCCAAGGGTTGGCTGCATCGTAAATCGTCCACGACCCATCATCGAACCATGAGCGTTACAATCTTCTTCGGCCCAATTTCCAATTCCATGTTTTTGCCGCTGACTTTCGGACCGTCGTTCAGGATCGTCTCGTCCAGCCGCGCAAACTTGACATCGCTGAATGGGAAATTGATCTGCAGCTTGGCCTTCTGTGTATTGCCGCTGTAATTGGTCAGGCGCACAATAACGCCCTCGCCCTTTTCAACCGGTTTACAGGCATCGAGTGCAACGGCAGTGCCTTCCAGAGACAGAAGGGAAAATTTCATTTTTTCCGAATCGCACAGCGTTGGCAGCGGAGTAAAGGTCTTCAAACCCGCGGCAAATTGCCGGGCAAGGGGAAGTACATCGCCGGTAACCCAGTCGCCTTTGTGTGGATAGATGGCATATTCAAACACGTGCTTTCCAATGCACTGGGCCTCGGGCGTCGCAATGTCGGGGCCAGCATGAGTAGCACGGACGTTAGCGAAGCATCGGCTGATGCCCCCGACAGCCCGCAGAAGCGTAACGGCAATCGAACGAGCATCATTAGGCATCACCTCAAACTCAGGCAGTCCCTTATTAAAGACGGCCAAACCGTTCTTCCCGTCGGTGAGGTCTACGAAATCCTGCTGTGGATGTTGCATGGGTTGATCTTCGATCCAGACGTTGTCCGCCGGTTGCTGAATGTGAATCGGCAGATCGGCAACGTCATATTGTTGCTCAGCCTGAACGACATCGGTTTTCAGGAACGTGGGAAAAACCACTCGCAGGCGATGCCATTTGGCTCGATTATCCACCGTCGTCCTGATCTTCAAATATTTTGCGTCCCGGCCGAGTGTGACTTCGGTTCGAATCGGCAGGATGACCGAATCGCGTGAACGGGATTGGAATGGATCGTTATTGGCGCCTGGAAACGGCGTAATATCGATCCCGGCAGGCACAGTCATTTGATGATCGATGATCAGGGTACAGCTGTCCGGACCGTCATATCCAACGGAAATTCCCGCCGGCCCGCCGAGGGTAGTGACAACACAGTCGTTGGTCGGTTTGGAATAGTTGTATTCGTCTCCGAAGTCCCCGCCGTCCTCAAAATAATTCAGGCCTTTAAATTCCCGGCCGGTTGCTTTTTCCGTCACATTCAGCGTACCGTTCGAATCGACTGCAACCCGCAGGTGGGCGTTTTCCATAATATTATGGGATTTCAAGAGTGAAAACGTCGGCACCACGTGGCTGGGCAGAATCTGGACATTTAATTTTTCGAAGCCCAGGGGCGGTAGATCGTTGATCCAGAAGCGAACTTTGATTCCAAGGCATGAACGCAGTGGTGCAACTTCCCTCATGACCGGATAAGGCTGAACCACTTCGCTCAGGCCTACGATCTGGGCATCGATGGGTTGGCCGTCGGTGCGAGTCAGTCGGATTCCGCGAATGGTCTGAGTCGGTCCGACGTACTGGCGAGGCTCAAATTTCATCTCGGGAAGTTGATTGAGGGGAATGGTAATCTGAGTTTCCACTGTTTCACTTACGGAATTCGGCATCGGATTAAAGACTGCCAGTTGATAACAAGGCTGATCGGTCGGCGATGTCCGAGAGGTGAGCTTGTGGAACGTCCGCTCATAAATGCTCTGGCAGATATCCTGACACCATTCAAACCTGGTCATCATCTGGCGATGTACTGCATCGATGCTGCAGCCACCGATACTGTCGTGAGGTTGATTTTTCAACAACCACATCCATGCCTTATGCAGGAACGGCCGACGATCGGTGTTGAACAGCACTCGTTCCATCACCGCCGCCGGTTCGGCCCAGCGGACCAGTGTCATTTGCGACTGGGCGTTTGCTTGTTTAATATAGATACGTGATGAAAGGATGCCGTTCAAAATATAAGCGCCGGTTTTTTCATTCAGCTTGGTGTCGCGAAGCATACCCTTTAAGGTTGGCCAGTTGAAGGATTGCTCTTTCCGAAGTTGGTCGATAAATTCCTCAAAAGTACCTTGACGCAGATGGCTTCGCCGGCCGTCTTCGCCGTTGATCGTTTTCATGACATCAGCAACGTCCAGATCGATGGGCATGTGATCAAGCCCGTGCATGAGCAGTGCATGATTGGCCTGGCCGTAAGTATGATGCCAGTCGACCATTTTTTTGAAACGCTGCACCTTTTCTTCGATCGTTTTACAGTGGTTGGTACAGCAGTCGGCATAGCCCTCAACCAGATGTGCAACAAAGGATTTGGTACCGTCGGGGCCCTGCCAGTAAATTTCAGGATAAGGCCGGGCGAGTCCAAGTCCTCGCCAGATAATTGCATTATCAATGCCGAAGCCGCTGAGAATCTGCGGAATTTGAGCGATGTGTCCAAAACAATCGGGCAGATACCCAACCTTTGCATAATGTCCTAACTGCTCGGAAATTTCTTTTCCTAAAAGCAGATTGTGAATGAAACTTTCGCCGCTGACTAGAAATTCGTCGGGCAAAATATACCAGGGCCCCACCAGCAGTTTACGATCGGAAATTAACTTTTTCAATTTGTCGGCGTTTTCAGGCCGAATCTCCAGGTAGTCTTCCAGTACGACCGTCTGGCCGTCGAGATTGAATGAATGAAAATTGAATTTCCCGTCTGGAAGAATTTCCAGCAGCTCATCCACCATTTCAACCAGCCGCAGGCGGAATTCCTGAAACGAACTATACCACTCACGATCCCAATGCGCGTGTGACGCGACGATAAAAGTTTTGGAATTTTTTACCTCACTCATTATTGCCAATCCTCGTTACTGATTTAAAAGCATTTCCTCTGATGGATAATATGAAATATACCGATCCGCACATTTAACTTCAACTTCGTTTGGAATATATTAATTTTGAGCTGGCTGCGTAATGCACTTGAATTTTCGGCGTGCATCGTCCAGATTGATCTTCTTAAGCGCTGCGA
>CAYMXC010000201.1:0-5970 GCA_964394135.1 uncultured Phycisphaerae bacterium | reverse complement strand
AAGGCGGAGACATCCCGCCCTTCCAGCCAGTAGTGACCGGAGGTCGGCCGGTCGAGGCAGCCCAGAATGTTCATGAGCGTAGTTTTGCCTGAACCTGACGCGCCCATCAAGGCCACCATCTCACCGCGTTCGACACTCAGCGAGATTCCCTTGAGCACCGGCACATCCACCTCTCCGAGGTGATAAGTTTTTCGAATATCTTGTAGTTTGATCAGTTCCATGATTTACCTTTGTCGTTCGTTGGACTTCCGCGAGGTCCGGTTCTCTTATCGACGGCCTCCTCTAGGCGGCATCTTCGGTACGAACGGATTTGTAGTGTTGTCGGTTACTGTCTGTTCATACTCGCCAACAACGACCTCACTTCCTTCGATTAAATGATCTCCTTGCACCTCTGTCATGATGCCGTCGCTCAAACCAACGTTTACATCGATCGGTCGAACATACGATCCTTCCTTGATCCATATGGTTCCGCGTTTTTTTCTGCCTGGAATCGAGTCAGACGTTTTTAATTTCTGATTTCCTTCCTCGGAGGTCGAATTATTTTGATTCTGGTATTCCTGACGTGCATCTGGCACAATCTGTTCCGGACCCGCGACCCATCGCAGCGCCGCATTGGGAACCATCAGGACATTTTTCCGTTGTGCGACTTCGAATCGCACATTGGCTGTCAGATACGGCAGGAGCTTTCCGTCGGAGTTGTCGGTGTGGATTTCTACCGTGTAGGTTACGACGTTCTGAGTCATGCTGGCATTGAGTCGGATTTTTCCGACCTGTCCGTGAAACACCCGGTCTGGAAAGGCATCGACGGTAAAGTTCACCGCCTGGCCGGGTTTGATGTTGCCGATGTCAGCTTCGTTGACGGAAGCCCAGACCTGCATTTTCTTGAGGTCCTTGGCGATTAGAAAAAGACTTGGGGCGTTAAGACTGGCAACCACAGTCTGGCCGATATTGACCCGACGGTCGACAATTACGCCTTTGACGGGCGAGCGGATGGTGCAATAACCAAGATTTGTTTGGGCCCGCTTCAATACCGCCTCGGCCTGAACGACACTCCTCTGTGTCTGCAGCAGCGTCGCTTCGGCGACCAGGACGGTTGCCTTTGCAGTTTCATAAGCCGCCTTATAGGAATCATAATCGGTAGCCGACAACGCACGAGAGGGACCGAGTTCCTTTGCGCGCGTCCAGTTGTTTTCTGCCTGGTGCAGTTTGGCTTTCATTTGCGCCAAGTCGGCCTCAGCCCGGCGGACGTTCGCCTTGGCCTGCTCGACCTGTGCAGCGGCCTGTTCAACATCTGCAGCGTATAATGAATCGTCGATATGTGCAAGAACGGTTCCCTTGTCAACGACCGTACCATAATCGATGGTTTTGCCGTTCCCGCTGGGATCTTTTCCAAAATATTCAATTTTTCCTGCCACCTGAGCTCCGACGTCAACCACTTCCTCGGGCTCGACCGTACCTGTCGCACCAATGGTCACGAGCAGGTCTCCCCGGCTCACCGGCGCCAGACGAAACACAGTCACCTGTCCCGCATCGCTATTCCAGTAAAATATTCCTACGCCTCCCACCAACAGGATGAAGACTACTGCCGTAAAGATCTTTTTCATATTCATCGCAAAACTCCATCGGGCTCGAATCGCTGTTTTCGAACAGGTTTCAAATCGTTATTTCCGGGTGCAAACACTCTGTTGAGTGTTTGTAATGCTGAATTGACTCTTGCAAGTTCGCGAGGGGAAAGCGTGCTGAGGTTCTGAGCTAAAACCGCTCGTGTAGCCTGCTGAGCCGCCCGAAACGTCTCCCGTCCGCGACGGGTAAGAGACAACGAAATGCCCCTGCGATCAACGGTTCTGGTTTGTCGAGATATCAAACCCCTCCGTACCAGTAGATCGACCATTCTCGACATTGCCGCCGGCGAAAGCCCAAGATTCTCTGCCAGGTCCGACAGGGAAATCGCCTCATCGTGGCTCAGAACGACCAGGACACGGAATTGCGGAACGGTCAGCTCTGCCTGTCGGTGCTGTCGCATCTGCTGTCGGATGAAACGCATCACCGTCGGTATTGCGGCAAGCAGATTCTGAGCACAGACGTCGGGAGAAAGTCGTACATTATTTGCTATTTGCAATTGTTGCATACGTTAATTGTATTGGTTCATAAAATGCCTGTCAATCTTCATTTATGATGTGATGAAATGGCAGGTTACATCGTTCGCCGTCGAATCAGGCGAGTGTTTTGTGCAGCCGTTTGGCGGCAAGAAAAAGGGTTATCACGCCGATAGTCGCCAGGGCCAGAAGCTGGGGCCAGAGTATGTCCAGGCCGATGCCTTTCAGGAAGATGCCGCGAATCACGACCAGAAAATATCTCATGGGATTGAGATAAGTGAGCCACTGGACGATTGTCGGCATGTTTGCAATTGGGAACATGAAGCCGGAAAGCAAAACGGCGGGGAAAAAGAAAAAGAACGTGGTCATCATGGCCTGCTGCTGGGTTTGGCTGATGGTGGAGATGAGCAGGCCTGCGCCCAGGGCTGAAAGGATATAAAATCCCGTAGCGGCGAAAAGCAGGAGGAAACTGCCCCGGATGGGAACCTGGAACCACAGGGCTGCGACACTGGTGATCGTGATCAGATCGAAAAAGCCGATAAGCACGAAGGGAACGGTTTTGCCGAGGATGAATTCGACGGGGGTAATTGGTGTGACCATGATCTGCTCCATGGTACCGATTTCCTTTTCGCGAACGACAGCCATGCAAGTGAGCATGAGCGTGATGAGCATAATGATGGTGGCGATCAGACCTGGGACGTAGAAGTTTCGGGATTCGAGATTTTCATTGAACCACGTTCTGGTTTCCAGACTGACCGGATTGATATTTTCAGCAGTTCCCCTGAGCCTCATGATACGATCGAGAAATACATTTTCAGAGAATTGCCGGACGATTTTTGAGCCGTAGTTGAGAATGATCGATGCGGTATTGGAGTCGGTTCCATCGACCAGAATCTGCAGATGTGCCGTTCGACCGGAGAGCAGGTCGTCGGCAAAACCTTTGTCGATCTGAAAAGCGGCATTGATGTCGCTGTGATTCATGAGATCAATGATTCGGGTTTGATTTGTCACGCGATAGACGATGTCAAAATAGCCGGAGGCCTGGAGTTTGCTGACAAGTTCCCGGCTCTGGACAGTGTTGTCGAAATCCAGGACAGCTGTGGCGATATGTTTGACATCGGTAGTGGCAGCATAACCAAAAACAATGAGTTGAATGATAGGTGGCGCAAAGATGATGATTCGCAATCGCGGGTCGCGGAAGACCTGGATGAATTCCTTGATCAGCATTTCACGAATTCGTTCGAACATCGGTCATCCTCTTAACTTCTTCTTAAATTTCATGTGTGAAAGACAGACCATAACGATTCCGAATAACGTCAGATAAATTATCTCAAGTGCCAGGACATGGATGCCTATGTTTTTGAGATAAATTCCTTTGAGAATAGTCAGGAAAAAGCGAGCGGGAATGATGTAGGTGAGAATCTGAATGAGCAGGGGCATGTTACTGATGGGAAAAACGAACCCGGAAAGTAGAAACGACGGCACGAATGTGAGAATCATGGTGACCTGACTGGCCAGAAGCTGGTTTCGTGTAATGACGCTGACGAAAATGCCGAGGGAAAGTACACCTGTAAGAAAAATGGCAGAAACGGCAAAGAGCAGGACCGGACTGCCGCGAAGCGGAACATGAAAGAGGAACTGGCCCATGAGGACCGCGATGGTAACGTCGATCATGCCGACGGCAAAATAAGGCAAAAGCTTGCCGAGTATCAACTCGCCGCTTTTGATGGGCGTGGACACGAGCTGCTCCATTGTTCCTTGTTCCCACTCGCGGGCCACGGTAAGACTGGTGAGCAGTGCGGCAATGATCATCATGATAACGGCGATGAGGCCTGGGAAGATGAAATTCCGCGATTCCAGGTCTTCATTGAACCAGACACGTGGGCGGATATCGAGTGGAAGATGAATTGTGATACCCGAGATGCGATAGAGATTCTGGATCGCGATTTGCCTGGACCAATCGAGGCTGAGGGCTTCGGCGTAACTCATCGCGAGGGTTGCGGTGTTGGCGTCGGTACCGTCGATTATAAGCTGAACGGGTGTGATCTGTCGGGTTTTGATCTGCCGGTCGAAATCGCGTGGAATTATCATCGCGACCAGCACTTCTGAGGTATCGATTGCATGTTCGACTTGACGATAGTTATCGACACGGTGCTTGAGCGAAAAATAACGGGAACCTGTAAATCGGCTGAGATAATCCCGACTGACGGCCGTATTGCTTTGATCCCACACGACGAGTGGCACATTATCGACGTCGAGGGTGAGAGCATAACCGAACAGGATCATCAGCATTATGGGAATACCCATCGCCATGCCGAGACTTCGCGGATCGCGGATGATGTGCAGGGATTCCTTTCGCGCGACCGCCCACACGCGAATGAATTTCATGGCAGCACCTCCTGCCGATTTTGATTCTCGCGATCGTGCGACTCGATCAGAGAAACGAAAACGTCTTCGAGGGAAGGTATGATTTTTTCGATACGACAATCTTTGAGACGCCGATGCAAGGAATCGAGGGTGAGTTCATAATGATCCGTAACGACATGAAGTCCGCGGCCAAAAAGGGCCACTTCGCGGATTCCAGGCAGGTTTTCGATCTGGCCCATGATATCCTGCGGGTTTTTGCATTGGATTTCGAGAATATCTTCTTTCATGAAATCGGTTTTCAGGGACTGAGGTGTACCCGTCGCGATGAGTTCGCCGCGATAGATCAGGCCCAGACGATCGCAGTATTCGGCTTCATCCATATAGTGCGTGGTGACAAAAACGGTAGTGCCCATGCCGGCCAGGTCGTAGATCAAATCCCAGAATTGCCGCCGGCTGATCGGATCGACACCGGAAGTCGGCTCGTCGAGAAAAATGATAGGTGGTTCGTGCAAGATGGCACAGCCCAGCGCCAGGCGCTGTTTCCATCCACCCGATAAAGTGGCCGTCAGGGCATTTTGTCGGCCGGTTAAACCGGCCATGCGAATGACCCATTCTTTTCGGCTGATTTTTTTCTCCGGTGCTATTTGATATATACCGCTGTAAAAATTTATATTTTCCTCAACGGTCAAATCTTCATAAAGAGAAAATTTCTGTGACATGTATCCGATACGTGTTTTAATTTTCTCCGGCTCTGTGCGGATGTCGAACCCTGCGACCGATCCGCTGCCGCCTGAAGGTGCGAGAATGCCGCAGAGCATGCGGATAGTGGTAGATTTGCCTGCTCCATTTGGGCCGAGGAACCCGAAAATTTCACCAGGTGCGACTTGGAAGCTGATTTTATTGACGGCTGTGAATCGTCCGAATCGCTTTTCAAGATTCTCGACAATTACCGCCGGCGGTCGGCTTGCATTATTCATGATTTCGTGCCCTCCGAAAGGACGGAGACAAAGACGTCTTCCAGAGTAGGCTCAACCACATCGACTCGCTGAACTTCGATACCGGCATCTGCAAGAATTTTGATTGCGTGTTGGCGTGTTCGATCGACATTTTGCGTAACGATGTGAACATGGTCGCCGAAAAGGCAAATAGTTTGGTTGGAAAATTCAGCACGAAGCAGTTCACTGACCCTGCGGGACTGTCGTGTTCGGATTTCAAGAATAGTTCCGGACATCAGGTCCTTAATTTGATCCGGCGTTCCGCAGGCAAGAAGTTTCCCCTGATGAATCAATGCCAGTCGATTGCATCGCTCCGCCTCGTCGAGATAGGCTGTAGAGACGAAAATAGTAACTTTCTGACGAAGTAGCTGATAGAGAATATGCCAGAACTCCCGGCGGGAAACTGGATCGACTCCGTTAGTCGGTTCGTCGAGAAACAGGACTCGCGGCGTATGGATCAATGCACATGCCAGGCCGAGTTTTTGTTTCATTCCGCCAGAAAGATTGCCGGC
>CAYMXC010000200.1:2321-5971 GCA_964394135.1 uncultured Phycisphaerae bacterium | reverse complement strand
GCCGACCAGTCCATCTGCGACTTCACCTGCAAATCCTTTATTTTCTTTATTGAACCGCAGGATGCAAGTGTTTATATTAGGTTTTTTATATCATCTGCCCCATGAACGAAACTTGCCGAAAGGCTTAACTATGAATTTACGGTTATCGATAGTCGTATTATTGGTTTTCATCACAACAGCGGCGGCACAGAAAAACAGCAAATCCGTCAAGGATCTGTTTGTCGACGAAACCTCGCCGTCGTCAAACGTTCAGGCACCGTCCGCCCCCCGCCCGTCAGCAGATCAGGAAATCGCCACGGTAAACGGCAGGCCCATCAACCGGGATGATTTTCTTAAAGTGCTCTACGCCTCAGCAGGTAACCGCATTCTCCGGCAAATGATCGGCCTGGAGCTGGCAAAACAAATGGCCGCCGCAGAGGGCGTCGAACCCGCAAAAGACGATTTCGATCGCGAATATCGCAGCGTAGTCAACCAGTTGGGACCAGAAAAGGATCAGACAGGAAAGCTCCTCAGCTATGACGATCACCGCCGCATCCTCCGGGCCATCCTCATCGGTCGAGGCCTGAGCTTCGAGGAATTTGAAATCGGCATCCGCCACCAGGTCTACCTCAAGGCCATCGTCAGAAAACAGATCAAAATCACCGACACTATGGTCCGCGAGGAGTTCGCCAGAGTTTACGGACCAAAACGAAAAATCCGCGTCATCACCGTTGCTGATCAGAGAGTCGCCGAAGAAGTTTTCAACCGCCTGCAAAAGGGTGAAGATTTTGCCGTCCTGGCCTCCAAATATTCCATCGATTTTGCCAGTGCGCCGATCGGCGGACAATTCGGTGATATCACCCGTAACGATCCTCGAGTGCCACCAACAGTCTGCAAAACCGCGTTTGAATTGGCAGTAGGAAAAAGTTCAACCCCAATCAAAGTAAATGAAAAATTGTGGATCATTAAAGTTGATCAGCATCTGCCCCCTCAGCCGATATCCTTTGATAAAGTAAAAAATCAGCTGCAATCCGAACTTTTCCAGCGAATGGAAAGTCAGATGATCGAAAAACTGGAACTTGAGCTCTTTAAGAGTGCTAAAATAAAGGTATACGATAAAGGTCTCTCCGGTGAATTCACCGACTGGCTGAAACAAATGAAAGATAATGAATCCCAATAAGGGAAAAAGGTAAAAGGTAAAAAAACACATGAACGAACTCGACGCCATGCCAATTAAACCCGCTGATCGTATCTTACGTCTGCCGCCCTATCTGTTCGCACGCATCAACGCCATGCGAGCTGCGCTACGACAAAAAGGCGAGGATGTGATCGACCTGGGAATGGGAAATCCGGTCGACCGTCCTCCACAGGTCATCATCGATAAACTCTGCGAAGCGGCGCAGGATACACGCAACCATCGTTACTCGGTTTCCTCAGGCATTTTCAACCTTCGCCGGGAAATCGCAAGGGTCTATAAAAATCGCTTCGACGTGGATCTGGACCCGAATTCCGAAGTGATAGCCTGCCTGGGTTCTAAGGAAGGCTTCTCACATATGTGTCTGGCCCTGACGGGACCCGGCGATACCGCCGTCGTCCGAGAACCAACCTTCCCCATCCACAATTATGCGGGGGCACTGGCCGGTGGAAACGTCATCAGCGTGCCTCTCGGCAACGACGAACGATTCCTCTCCAGGATCGCCTACGTCCTCGATCACCTTTACCCCAAACCAAAATTGATCATTCTGAACTATCCCCACAACCCAACCACACTCACGGTCGAGCCTGCATTCTTCGAGGAAGTCGTCAAAGTCGCGAAAAAATATCAGGTTGCGGTCATCCATGATTTTGCCTACGGCCTGACCTGCTTCGACGACTACAAGGCACCAAGCTTCCTGTCCGCAAAAGGCGCCAAAGACATCGGCGTGGAATTCGTTACGATGAGCAAGGGTTACAACATGGCCGGCTGGCGCATCGGTTTCTGCCTCGGCAACAAGGGCATGATCAAGGCCCTTGCCACCATCAAAGGCTACTACGATTACGGCATCTTCCAGGCCGTCCAAATCGCCTCCATCATCGCACTCCGCAATTGCGAAAAGGACATCGAGCATCAAGCGAAAATTTACGAAAAACGCCGCGCCTGCCTCGTCAAGGAGCTGCCCAAGATCGGCTGGGAGGTTGAATCACCTCGCGCAACCATGTTTGTCTGGGCCAAAGTCGCCGAGCAGCACCTGGCCGGCCAGAGCACCATCGACTTTGCCCTGCGTCTTCTCGAAGGCGCCAAGGTCGTCGTATCACCAGGCAGGGCTTTTGGTGAAAACGGCGAAGGATATGTCCGTATCGCCCTGGTCGAAAACGAAAAACGACTCAAACAGGCACTCAGGCAGATCGAAGTCTTCCTCGGCCAGAAACCCGTCAAACGTCTGCGACCGGCAAAACTCAAGGCCGGCTCAAACGGAAACGCCTAACCGACCAAATCATTCTTGGTTTGCGGTCGCGATCGCAAATGCAATTTCCTGTTTAAATTGCAGCAGAACCGCTATATATTGTACCAAGCTGGTCCGGTTGAAATCGGACGGTTTATTTTTGTATAAAATGATTTTTGCATTTTGGAGCAAAAGATGGCACAGGCAAAGACTGCGAACGTGAAAAAATGTGTACTCGCCTACAGCGGCGGATTGGATACCTCGGTGATTCTGCCGTGGATCAAGGAACATTACAACTGCAAGATGGTGGCTTATGTCGCCGATGTCGGCCAGGGCAAGGACGAACTCAAAGGCATTACGCAAAAGGCTCGGCGAAGCGGCGCCGACGAAGTGGTGATCAAGGACCTCAAGAAAACCTTCGTCGTGGACTATCTCTGGAAAATGCTCAAAAGCGGCGCGGTTTACGAACATAAATATCTGCTGGGAACCTCAATCGCCAGGCCGCTGATCGCCGCAGAGCAGGTCAAAGTCGCACATGAAACCAAAGCCGACGCCGTCGGACACGGCGCCACCGGCAAAGGCAACGACCAGGTCCGCTTCGAACTGACCTTCATGGCCCTGGACCCAAGCCTGAAAATCATCGCACCCTGGAAAGATCCGAATTTCGAACTCACCTGCCGCGAAGCGGCACTCGACTATGCCGCCAAACGTAATATTCCCGTCACCGCAAGTCGAAAGAGTATTTACAGCCGCGACCGCAACCTCTGGCATATCAGCCATGAAGGCGCCGATCTGGAAGACCCGTGGAACGAACCGCAGGACAATCTGTGGGTCATGTCCACCCCGAAATCCAAAGCCCCGAACAAGGCCACCTACGTCACCATCGACTTCAAGGCCGGAATACCCGTGGGCCTAAACGGCAAGGAAATGGACCCTGTAACGCTGGTCGAAAAATTGAACCGGATCGGCGGAGAAAACGGCGTCGGCCAGACTTGGCTGGTGGAAAACCGACTGGTCGGCATGAAATCCCGCGGGGCGTATGAAACGCCGGGCGGAACGATCCTGGTCGAAGCCGCAAAAGGCATCGAGGCACTGACACTCGACCGCGAAACCCTGCATTACAAACAGCAGCTTTCCGTCAAATATGCCGAACTGGTTTACTACGGAATGTGGTTCACCACAATTCGAGAATCCCTGGATGCATTCTTCGATCGAGCAATGAAAAACGCCACAGGATCGGTTCGCGTA
>CAYMXC010000200.1:0-2311 GCA_964394135.1 uncultured Phycisphaerae bacterium | reverse complement strand
ACTCTATAAAGGCAACTGCGAAGTCGCCGGAGCGCGAAGCCCATACTCACTGTATTCAAAAGATCTGGCCAGTTTCACCATGGGCGCAGAGTACAATCCAAGCGACGCAATCGGATTCATCAAACTGCTCGGATTGCCGATGACCGTACAAGCCGCCGTACAAAAAAAGAAATAGAAATTGCGATAAGCCCGCTAAAAATAATTTACAGGGACGCCTGATCCGCGTCCCTGTATTTTTTTACAACTCCCCGATCTACTTTCAATACCCTACTTTTGCTCTTTACAACAGCATCGTCAGTATCTTCCCAAAATTTCTGGCAACTTCGAAAACGTCCTTTCTCCTGTTATCATTCCCATCCCTTTATGTCGTTCCCGCTCCCCTTATGTCATTCCCGCGCATGCGGAAATCCATCTTTTCGATTTTCGCATCATAAAAATCATAGATTAAGGAACAAATCAATATGGTCATCGTCCGCTTTGATTTGACATCAATTGCTCTGAGTCTCACGGACTGCTTCACGCAGTAGGCCGACCAGTTCATCGACTTTGAAGGGTTTATACAGCACACCGGAAAGCCCTTCCTGACGAGCCCGGATTACGCTGTGATTCGGATCATAGCCGAAGCCCGTCATGAAAACGACGGGCATATTAGGATAACGATTCTTGGCAACAGCAAAAATATCATATCCGCTTCGATGGGGCATCTTGATATCAGAAAGGACCAAATCATATTTCCGCTGGCCGATGAGTGTAATCGCTTCACTGCCGTCGCACGCCAGTTCCACGCAGCAGCCGAACTTCGTGAGCACGTCGCAGATCGTCTGCCGAATGATCGGCTCATCGTCTGCTACAAGAACACGCTTGTTGGCAAGAACCGGATCGACAACATTCGCCGCAGGTTTCTGACCCACCAGGCTGCTGGGCGCCTTGGCTACCTGCTTGATGGTTTCGCGTATATCTCCAACTCGGTCGCAAATGCTCTGAAGACGATGCCGCATATCGTCCTGGCCGATGTACTCCTCCATCAAAGCCGTGGCTTCGGTCAGAATGTCATTGAGCGGACCGGAAATCTCCGCCGTCACATTATTGGCCAACTGGCCGGTCGTTCGATATCGTTCCACCACCATCAAATCGAGAATATGAACGGCAATCGCTACATACCTCCCGAAAATTTCCGCAATCTGACGGTCGTCTTCATTGAAGGCCGCAACCTTTTCAGACTCAAAATTGAAAATCCCGATGACCTGATCATTCAGCAACAGCGGTACCGTCAGACTCGATGCGGCATTATCGATTCCGCTCAAATATCTGCGGTCCTGACGAACATCATGACAAATATAGCTCCGACCCGTACACGCTACGTAACCGCTGATCCCGTTGCCTTCCGGCGTCGCAAAAATATCAGTGTTCTTGATCTTTTCACTCATGCCCGACGAAAGCACCATCTCAAGACGATTGGTCTTTTTATCCAAAAGTCGCATCGCAAATTTATCGAAACCCAATACATCCCGCGTATAGCGAATGATCTTTTCTTCCAGAAGCGCCAGGCGGTGCGGGATATCCATTTTTTCCACCACCTCGTTCTCAAGGCGGACCAGTTCGCGACCGGCCTTGTCGATCGCATTCAGTTTCTGCTGAAGCTGACGCGACGCCGTCACATCCCACAAAGCAACGGCAATCGTCTTGAATCGCTCGTCCGCATCAATAACGGGAGATGCAGTGACCTCGTAATATTGACCCTGAGCGTTATGCAAACTGAATCGCCGGGGATTGTGAACGGCATTGCCGGTGGATATTTCATGGCTGAACATTTCCAGACATTTGTCGGAAAGCGATTCGATAATTTCAGAACCAAGACTTTGAAGCCGGCGGTTTCCCCACACGAGACGACCGTCAAGATCAAGAATCCCAACCCCCTGTCCGATGGTTTCGAGAATGACCGCTGCCTGCTCTGCTACGGCCGCCCGTTCCAAGGGTAAAAAATCGGTCACTTCGGAAATGACAAGTTTAAATCCACCTCGCCGCAATTCGATCAGGGCCTGATCGAAATTATTAACCGCTACAATTTCATAATCACTGGTCAAAAAATCCAGCGGCTCTTTGACACCATCCTTGCCTCGAAGAACCAACACGCGATCGTTCTTTCCGCCCGTATCCTTTTTACAGAATGAAGTCAACTTTTCCATAAAAATCCATGACTAACTGAATGACTGCTTCCTTGCAAACGATGTTGGGAAAAAACCGGGACAATCTTCAATCTTTTTCTAACAAACACTGGAGGCGGGGGGAATCGAACCCCCGTCCCGTGGCA
>CAYMXC010000199.1:0-6009 GCA_964394135.1 uncultured Phycisphaerae bacterium | reverse complement strand
TACGAATACCCCAAAATTGCCTGGCTTACTTCAAATTATCTCGATGTCGAATATCTGGCTCGCCTTACTCAACTGGCCGGAATTTACGGTGCAAAATTCGTCGTCCTGGATGATTCATATTTTGACTGGCTCACGATACCGGATCGGATTTCTGTCGAAAATTGGCTGGCCGATCTTTCGCAAAAAATGCCGCTGGGTATCCTGGTGTCAGCCTCGGCCGAACGAAAATTTCTGGAAGACCGGATTTTCCATCGCTGGCCCCAACCACTGAAAATCTTTGTCAAAAACGAATCGAAAACATTGGACGCCGTGAGCACCGATTTCGGCGGGGGACATTTGCCTTTTTTGCAGATGGATCATCTTGTTCCCGTATCGCTCGAAACTTCGCTGCTTCGCATCGATCAGCCGGGCTTCCCAGGTGACTCCCTGGCAACCTGGGGAAATGTCTTCGGTGTCAGTTATCATTGTCTGACTGGGGACGTCGACTCAGCCAAGATCGAGAGCGAATATCTGCAACTGTGTTTCGGATCGGACCTGCACGAAGCATTTGCCTCGTGCCGCAACGCGATCGGCAAATCTTTTCGCGTATTGGATTCAATGTGGATGATGGATAAATCCCGCTGGCCGGGAAATCTGGCCTGGCTCGACGCGCAGGCATCGCAATCCGACAAACTTTGCCGACCCTCGCGCGATATTCTGAATCAAATCGGCATGGAAAAAATTGAGGGCTTGGAATCTGCCCACGACGCACTGCAGAACCTGGATCGAATGCGAAATCAGATACCACCGACGGCATTTTTATTTCTGGAGCATTACTTCCATCAGCTTAGGCTCGTCTGTACCGTCCTCTGGCGCCTGACCGATGTCTATTTTTCCCTGTTCGCTCGTGAGCAATCTTCCGCAACCGTCGGCAGTCACGAAATCATCGCAAAATTTAAGGATTTCAAATGGACAGTGGAGGAGTACGCCTCAGTATTATCATCTTTCGACAGCCGCTACCCGGCAGCAGGGGCTGTATCCCTGATGAAACTCGCCGGAGAAATCAATTCACGGATCGGCCGATAAATGATAAGCAAACCATAAAAAAAAGCCGATATATAATGAAATATAGCAATAAAATGATATAAAAATTATTATTGGCCTTTGGTGGGCTTATAAAAATATAACTGCCTTTGTTTCGGCCGTGCAACCCCGGACAGGCAGACTGGTAAAACAAAAATATAAAGGATATATAAGGAGCCCCGGTGAGTTTAGGCGAAATATTGGTGGCTAAGGGACTGGTGACGCGGGAGCAGTTGGCTCAGGCCGGCGAGGCCCGACGAAGTGCATCCGACCGGCTGGATCGGATATTGCTCCAACTGGGGTTCATCTCCGAAGACGATTTGCTCAAGGTTCTCTCAGAACAGTTCTCTATTGCAGTCGTGGACCTGCCCAATGAAACCATCAACTCCGAGCTGTTAAAGTCGATGCCGCCCAAACTCATCCACCGGCGAAAGATCTTTCCATACAAGACGCGGGGAAAAACCCTCATTGTAGCCACCAGCGATCCGTTCGACGTCGTGGCGCTCGACGAACTGCGCACCGTAACCGGAATGAATGTCGAACCGGTCCTCGCACCGCAGCGAGAAATCGCCACCATGATCCGTCGCTACTTCGGCGTAGGTGGGGCTGCCATCGATGAGATGCTCGAAGACGAACGACACGACATCAACGCCCTCGATGTTGTCTCAGCAGAAGACAAAGATCTACTCGAACAGGCTCAGGAAGCCACCGTCGTCAAACTCGTCAACGAAATCCTCCGAGAAGCCATCAACGATCGCGCCAGCGATATCCATATCGAGCCGTTTGAAAACGATCTGCGAATCAGATACCGCATCGACGGCGTTCTGCATACGACCAACGTCCCTCCGCAGATCAAACGATTTCAGGCCGCCATCATCTCCCGTATCAAAATCATGTCCTCCCTGAACATCGCAGAAAAACGACTGCCTCAGGACGGCGGTTTCAAAATTCGACACGAAGGGCGAGAAATCGACCTCCGTGTCAGCGTCATTCCAAATGTCTACGGTGAGGGTATCGTCCTGCGTATCCTCGACAAAAGTTCCGTCCTCCTTCGGCTGACCGATTTGGGTATGGACGAAAAAACTTATTCGCGATTCCACTCACTGATCGACCGTCCTCATGGTATCATCCTCGTGACCGGACCTACAGGCTCCGGCAAAACGACGACTCTCTACTCGGCTCTCAACACCATCGTCTCCGACCAGATCAAGGTGATTACGGTGGAAGATCCTGTCGAATATCGGCTCATGGGCGTCAATCAAATCCAGGTTCATCCGACCATCGGCCTGACCTTTGCCGCTGGGCTTAGAAGTATCCTGCGTCACGACCCTGACGTCATCATGATCGGTGAAATCCGCGACCTGGAAACGGCAGAGGCCGCGATTCAAGCCGCACTCACAGGCCATCTCGTCTTCAGCACGCTCCATACCAACGACGCCTGCAGCGCGGCAACACGTTTAATCGATATGGGGGTCGAACCTTATCTGGTGGCATCTGCCGTCGAAGGAGTAATGGCTCAGCGACTGGTGCGAAGCATCTGCCCAAACTGCCGCGAGCCCTATCGGCCAAACCTGGCGGAACTTCCTTCCGACTTTTCAATAGACAAAGATACGGTGCTTTATCACGGCTTAGGTTGCCGTGAATGCAAAAATACCGGACTCAAGGGGCGGTTGGGCATTTTCGAATTGGCCCTGCTGTCCGACAATATGAGGCACGAAATCATGGAACGATCGCCGGCAGGAGTACTCAATGAAATTGCCCGAAAGGAAGGCATGGTTACACTCCGCGACGACGGATGGTCCAAGGTACGAGCCGGTTTGACCACGCCGGATGAAGTCCTGCGTGTTACGGTAATGGGAAACCTCTAGTAAATATAATAAGATATGCCTACTTTCAAATATATAGTGCGAACTGCGACAGGCCGACAGCAGGAAGGATCGCTGGTGGCTGAGAACGAACCGGCGGTCATCCGATCGCTGAGCCAGCAGGGACTCTACCCGATGAAAATCTGGCAGGACCAGGTCGATTTCGGCTCTCTGCGAATCCGAGGACGCGTCAAATTATCGGAACTTTCCAATTTCTACAATCAACTGGGCGACCTCCTGCGGGCCGGAGTTCCCATCCTCCGCGCACTGGATGTGCTCTCCAAACAGGATCAGCGCCGGGCAATTTGTGGAATTATTCGCGAAATGCGGGAAGACGTTGCAGGTGGTGTGACCCTCGCCGATGCGATGGAAAAACACACCGTCGTATTCCCGGAATTGCACGTTGGCATGGTCCGCGCGGGCGAGCAGGGCGGTTTCATCGAACAGGTTCTCCACCGATTGGCTGTTTTTGTCGATCAGAAGGATCAGCTTCGAAACAAGGTCATCAGCGCGCTGATTTACCCCGCCTTTTTGCTCGTGGTCGGTTTGGTCATCGTTTCCGTCCTCGTCACCTACTTTATGCCAAAGCTTAAACCCCTCTTCCAGGGAATGAAACTGCCTACACTGACGATCCTCGTCATGGATTTCGGCGAAACCATGCAAAAATATTTTCTGGTTATCATCCTGGGTTTAGTATTATTTGGAGCATTGATTTTACCTTATTTCCGGTCTGCAAATGGTCGAAATAAGTGGCATCGACTGCAACTTCATCTGCCATTCTTCGGTACAATATTGAAGATGGTGGCCATTTGTCGGTTTTGTCGGATTTTCGGCACCTTGCTCGGCAACGGCGTGCAGATGATCCCCGCACTCAATATTTCGCGGGAATCGGCAGGAAACGTCGTCCTGGCCGAGGTCATCGGTGAAGCCGCCGAATCGGTCCGGGCAGGAAAAGGGCTGGCGCGAACGTTTTCGGAAAGCCGGCTGTTTCCCTCCGACATCGTGGACATGATCGCCGTGGCAGAAGAGTCCAACAGACTCTCGGAAGTCCTCGTCGAAGTGGCCAATACGCAGGAAGATCGTCTGGCAAGAAAAGTCGACGTCACAGTCCGAATGCTCGAGCCGGCGATGCTGCTTGTCGTTTTTGCCTTGGTATTTGTGATCGCACTGGCGCTTCTGCTGCCTATCCTGCAGATCAGCATGGGTGGCGGAGCAGGCATGTAGCGGTGAATTTATACTCTGTATTTATTTTAGGAGCAATTAATAATGGCAATGAATGTGAAAAGGTCCTCTCGAAAAACTCAGCGTGCATTTACCCTCTTGGAAATTCTGCTGGTCATAGTGATTCTGGTAACGCTTATGGCCGTCGTCCTGCCGAACCTGGGCGGATCCAGAGAAAAGGCCAAAATCGGTACCACCCAGGTCCAGATGAATAGTATCGAAAACTCACTCGAGTTATTCAATAACGACGTCGGCAGATATCCGACCACAGAGGAAGGACTTAATGCCCTTAATTCCTCCGATCAGATTCAGGACGAAGACCTTGTGAAAAAATGGCATGGCCCCTATCTCGGCAAAGAGACCGAAAAGGAATTTGAATTGAAAGACGCCTGGGAACATGAATTCCGATATACCTGCCCAGGCGAACACAATACCAAAACCTTCGACCTGGCCAGCGATGGGCCCGACGGTCAGGAAGGTACCGACGACGATATTGTCAATTGGAAAAAAGAAGAATCGACCAGATAGAGGTGAACATTGAAGCCGCGACGGACGAATACAGTCTGTTGTCTTCCTTGTGCTAACAAATCAAAGGCTCGGGCATTTACGCTGCTCGAGCTTTTGTTGGTTATGTTGGTCATGGGGATTCTGATGTCAGTGATCTGGCCGAACATCGGAGCACGAAAATCAAGCGGACGTCTGGAATCCACAGCCCAGCAATTGGCGTCTTTGCTGACAATGGCCCGAAGTGGGGCAATGTGCACAGGCAGCAGTTATCGTTGTGTCTTCGATACCAATGGAATGCGGGCCCTGATCGAAACGGAAGAAGACCCCGTAAAACAGCCGGGAGACTTCCAGCCGCTTAAAGCTCATTGGGCGTCGATCGACCTCGGAAGCGACAACATCAAGTGTATCTCCGTCCATTTCGACAAATGGGATAGTCTGCTCAAGGAGCAGGAGGCAAAAATACTCGATAACGACAAATCCGAATCAGAAAATGCGGACTCGCCCCCGATCGTGTTTTACCCGGACGGCACGTCGGACTCGGCGATGATCCTGCTGGGAGACGATTATAACAATAACTTTACTCTCACGCTCAACGGCATGACAGGACAAGTCACAATGACGCGAGGAAATGAACTCGATGTCCTGGAGAAAGGCAGTTCCGAGAATGATCAGACGAAGGCAAAACAATAATAGCGTTCGTCATCGCGGCAGCATCCTGCTCGAGGCGATCCTGGCTCTGCTCTTTATGTCGCTGATGCTGGGCGCCGTCGCAGGTTTGTTCTCAAACTCCCTCGCCCAGATCAGGCGAGATCAATTGCGGACCCGAGCCATCTTCCTGGCAGAAAATAAACTCGCCGAACTCCAGAACAACCTCATGGACATTACCGAGGGCAAACAGGGAGATTTCGACGGCAAACCCGACAAATTCTACTGGAAAATCGATCTCGAATCGACTCAGGCCCCAGAACTCCAGCGACTCACGATTACGATTACCTACGACGACCCGCTCGATGGATTCGATTACAGCATCTATCGGCTCTATAGCCCGAGCCTGAATCTCAGCGCGGAAAAAATGAAGGAAATCGCATCCGATCCTGTACAGATGCAGGCACTTGGTTCTACCAGTTCAGGCCTCCAGGATATGCTCGCGATGGTAGGTGAAATTCCCGGCGGCGAAAAATTGATGCAGGCCTTTTTGCAGGGCGGAATGACCGGCCTGATGGGACTGTACAGTAAGTACATTAGCGGAGAACTTTCACTCGATTCGATCGTTTCCACACTGGAAAGCGATTCTGCCGACGATGATTCCCTGCAGGTCGCAATGGCCAAAAGTTCAACAAGTCAAACCGACATC
>CAYMXC010000198.1:0-6053 GCA_964394135.1 uncultured Phycisphaerae bacterium | reverse complement strand
AACAGCAAAAACAACTCCAGCCGTTGCATCAAAAAGTCCAGGAACTGGAAGTCAAGGTCAAGGCCTTGACCATTACCAACGACCTGCTTTCCGGTAAGATCAAAGTTCCGCCGCAGGAAGCCCCGGCGACGGAAGCCGTGATCTGGAATTACAAATTGTCCTCGCGAGAGGAATATATGGGCCATAACGGGTATCCGACATTTGCCCGGAATGTTCCGGATGGGCAGGGGCAGGTTTTGCAGATTACCGGGGAAGCGGGAAAAAGCAATTGCTTGGTCAAATTTTTTTCTCCGCATGAATTTGCCCGGCTGAAAGGAAAAAAAGTCACCTGCACGGTCATGGTGAAGGGAGAAAATATCACGGGTAAGGGCGAGGCAAAATTCATGTTAATGGTCGGGCTGCCGAACAAGAAGACGGACTGGCCGGCCGCGTCGATCGGCGCGGGTCGTTTCGATTGGCGGCCGGTACGTTTTACTTACCGTGTTCCCATTGATGCAGAAAATATGGCCATGGTCATTGGTCTGCAAGGCCCGGCCGGCACAATTTATTACAAGAACATGAAAGTGGTGGTGTCGAAAGAATGAATAGTCGCAAATATTCACGAAATTCGGCTAGAAGCGAAGGTGCGGGCTTATGTGTGAAGTGAGCGTACATGGTTTGGGTGGAAAAGTCGCGTGTATTCACGGATCCAACCGTCCATCGCAGGTTTCGACGGTTCGTGTCGATACAGTAATCTCTATTTGGGTAATAATGAAATTCTTAGCTCTAATATTTTGCATTCACTGTTTATGAAGGAAATGTGTCATGTATGATGATACCTCAAGAGAATTATTCAATGACGATTGGTTGTTTATCGCCCCGTCGAAGACATCATTGGAAATCGATCCGGCGGTGATTCCGGAAGACAGCAAAACCGTTCAACTGCCGCACGCATGGAATAGCGAAGGGTGGAGCTATGGGAAAAATGATGTCACCGAGCCCGCGCCGGCGGGAACCGGCTGGTACTTTAAAATGCTTCCTGCGGTAAATAACGTTTCGCTCAAATTTGAAGGGATTTCAGCTGCTTCTGAAATTTTCCTGAACGGCCATAAAATCCACGAACATATCGGTGCTCATCGTGTTTTCGATGTGCCGCTCAATGGAGCCCGCGGCGACGGTACCGATTTACTCGCGGTCAAAGTAATCGACAAACCCTCCGTCCCGCTGCTTGCGGAGGGGGACGACCCTTTTTCCAAAAGCCCGCGATACCAGCGCTGGGCCCTGCCGATGGGATCGAGCATGCATGCGGGAGGTATTTGGCGAGATGTATGGTTATACTATAACGACGAACCACGAATGCAGATGCCCATGATCGAGACTTCGTCGTTCTCACTTCGTGTTCAAACGGAAGTGGTATCCTCTGCTAACGACATTTCAATCTGTTATAACCTTTATGATCCGAAAGATGAACTTGTCGTTCATCAAAGCGCACAGGCCGATGAGTTTGTGGAACTCCGACCCCATAGAATCGAACTCTGGTGGCCGCTTGAACCAAAACTCTATCGGCTGGAGACGGTACTTCTTCAGAATGGAAAGCCTGTCCAAACGATAACGCAATCGACGGCGTTTTTTGAAATATGCATTCGCGACAGTCAGTTTTTCATCAACGGTCGTCCTTATTTTTTGAGAGGTCAGAACGGTCTGCCGCATTGCAACATTCCGCATGACCGCGAGTACATCCGCCGGTATGTCTCCCGAATCTGCGACCAGGGTGTCGAAATCACCCGCTTTCACACCGAACCCCCCAGCCATGCCTGGCTCGATGAGTGCGATCGGCAGGGTGTTATGGTGATTTTTGAAATGGCGTTGCATGGTTCGATGGGGTGCTATCCGCTGGGCCATCCGCAATTTCAAAAAACATACCTGGAAGAATTGCGATCGCTTATCACGGAATATCGCCGGCATCCTTCCATTGTGATGTGGTGTTTAGGCAACGAGATTATCGTCGACAGCGAACGGCGACTCGGATTAGGCAAGGATGCTTTTGACGTTTTCGATACGTGGGTAAGCGAAGTCCGTCGGCTTGATCCGCGGCCGATAATTACAAATTCCGGCGGCGATGCTGCCGAACTCGTCCAGAAGACCGTCGGCGATGTCGACGACATCCATCAATACGGTGGCTGGTATACCGAAACCCTCGCCGATTTGCATAATTATGAAAAATATATTCGAAAAAATGATTTCCTCTTTTCGCCGACAATATGCACCGAGAGCATCGCAGCCTATACTGACAATGAGGGAAAATTCTTCGTCCGTCACGGCGATGTCCGTCAGCGCAAGGTCGTTCGTCAGCGGTGGGGCAATCCGGACATGATTACCCCCAACGATTGCATGACGCTTCAGGCATTCATCTTAAAGGAATATACCGAGGCCATGTGGCGGATGCGACGCGACGACACAACCCTCGGCGGGTACATTCCCTTCGGACAATATACATGGTTTTTCGATCCGTTCGACAAAGGCCCAAATGGCCTTCGCGACAAACCCGTCTGGAATACCTATCGCCATGTTCTCTCGCCGGTGCATGTGCAACTCGAATGCTGGAATCGTCATGTGGTTAAAGGTCAAAAACTATCTGCTCGACTATTGCTTTGTCATGAGGATCGAAAACTACCCGAATCGTCTGATTTTACGATCGTGATTGTTTCACAATACGGAGAACTGTATCGTCAAAACCATAGAGTTACATATCATTCCCATTTTTACGGCGAAATCAATCTGGATGTCTCGAATTTCGATTCCGGAACGCATCATTTATCGATTATCGCTACCTTGAGTGGTCGACAGGTTTCAGAAAATGATCTTACCATAAAAATCTATCCTGAAATTACGATTTCTAACGATCGGCAGATATTTATTTATGACCCGGCTCGAAAACTGGAATCCTTGGGAACGAATCTGACGAATATTCATTGGATCAGCGATCCTGCCTTGATGGATTTCGACAAAATCCATGGTATGTTTATTGTCGGCCCCTATGGAATGGATCGGAATATTGACAAATCCTCCTCTAAACTCCGTCACTGGTGCGAAAAAGGCAATTGCTGCCTTGTGATGGAACAGCTGCCATGTCCGCATTCAAAAAATATGCTGCAAACCGGTATCGGCGCCAAACGCTCGACGCAGCCCTACTGGTCTCGCTGGGCGACCAACATGGTCCGCCACACAGATCGTGCAGATATCTGTAACGCATCACATCCGGTTTTTACCGGTGTGACGTCGGACGACCTGTCCTGGTGGAATGGGGATACTTTTCTCGCTCACGCTTATCTACGTATCGATCCATCTGCCGGGAATTATATAGTTCTCTCCGGTGTTAGTCAGGGACTGGCAGATGATGAACTCATGCCGGTGGCCCATAGTCCTGAGGAGCAAGCGTATAATCCGCTTATGGTCGAATGCCGTTGCGGAAAAGGGAAAATTCTTTTTTCTAATTTGCTGATTGGTACGAAACTGGCATGTGAACCTGTTGCGAAAAAAATGCTTATGAATCTATCCGCGATGTAGGACCGGGGAATGGTATTCCATGGACAGTCGAAAGATGAGTAACGTCTGATCTATAGGCTAACCGGCAGGACATAAAACCGTCAGTCAAAGGCGTATTTCTTCCCTTTCATTTCGGAACGCCTTTTGGCCAGTTAACATTTTACATTTTCTTCCCTCAGAATGGCTTGATACGCCCATGAATCCCATTCTTCTTGCACCCCGATGCCCGGAAGGTCCGGATAATTCTTGACGATCAGTCCACCGCGAAAAATTCGACACATTTCCACGGCTCCCTTTTCGATGAGATCTTTGTCCCCGGTAGGCAGGATTTTTTGAATATCCACCGGTGACCAGAGCGCTGCATGATACTGGCGTAACAATTCCGCCAATGCCGGCATATCGTAGATCGTCGGCTGATCAAATTGGAAACAATCTACCCCGGCTTTCAACAAATCAGATAGAATTTCCCAATTCTTCCCACACGAATGCATCAATATTTTCATCCCATATTCGTGAGCAATTCCAAAAAGCCGGGTATACTCATCCCGAAAATATTCTCTCCACATCGTCGGACTGAATAGAAGTCCATTTTGTGTTCCCATGTCTTCGCCGATCATAATTCCGTCCGCGCCTGCTTTGCCGGCACGATGGATCTTCTGTTCATATACTTTCGCGACTATCTTATGCAGTCGCTTGAGTTCTTCCGGATACATTGCCATATCTAAAAAATAGACTTCCATCTTTCGCAGATAGCGTGCGTTATCGAAAATCCATCCGCCGATACATGCAATTTTAAAGAGATCGGACGACTTGGCAAAAGCCTCTTCCATTTCTTGCCAGCAATCGTCATTGCTATAATCCGGTGGAATAAGATCATCCAGCTGGGACCAATCACTGATCGCCGGCTTGCAAATTTCACCCTTAAAACACCCGCCGACCATCCGTTGCCAGATATTTCCCCATTCGTCATCATAATATTCAATCTTGCCTTCGGTCCATCGTTTGGGGTGATAGTTTTTCGGCAGACCAGGACTGCTCCAGAGCATATCATTGATTCTTCCACGATCAAAAGTCAAACCTGCGCGTGGCGGATGATTATGCTCGATATTGGCCAGAATAATTTCACGTCCGTTCATAGGGTTTATCTCCTCAGTTCATCAAAATGTCATTTTATGACGCGAATATCTTTAAGAAATGGTATATTTTGATAAAAAGATGTCATATAATGATGTCATGAATCCGCTGGAATATATTCAATCGTATTCGCCGTTACATCCGCCTCGATTTCTGGATATCCACTACCGAAATCGAAACTATAGATTTACTCTGCTGACCGCTCATTTTGCAGAACATCGGATTAAAACGGGTCAGAAGCTCCTTCAACATGCACACCATGTATATCATTTGGTATTATTTACCGAGGGTCGTAATCGTTTTCAGTTCGATAATCGTTTCATGCCCTCTGAGCCTGGTACGCTGATTTTGTCCAACCCAGACCAGCCCCATGATTTCGGTCCTGTGGATTGCGGCAAAACGTGTTATCACGAAATGACCTTTACGCTGGATCATAAGAAGGGACCATTGATGTTGTCGTTTCGTGAATTGTTGGAATATTACGCCGGCGGTCCGCTTGTGGAACCTCCTTTACCCGTCGTGCTTAATTCTCTTCAACGAATTACCATAGAAAAATGTTTTCAGAGTCTGATTGAAGGGCTTGTTCACCCCCACGGACGCGACTGGCTCGAAGCCTATCGTCGCATACTTGATTTATTTTCGTTTCTGATTGAAAACGTATTTATCCGATACGATCAACAACATGAATCGGATCATGGACCTTTAGCAGAGGTGAAATCCTATATCGATCATTATTATTCTTCGTCTCTGAATCTTCGTCGTCTTGCAGCCATCGGTCATTGTTCCGAAGCACATCTATGCCGAATTTTCAAAAAAGTTTATGATTTTTCGCCCATGGCTTATCAACAATCGCTTCGAATTGCTGCAGCTCGAAATCTTCTTCGATCAACCAATATGCGATGCAAGGAAATTGCTCGCCGTCTTGGTTATGCGGATTCGTATTGTTTTTCAAAGGCTTTTCAAAAACAGACGGGTTTGGCTCCGACTGTGTATCGGCATCAAACGAACAGATCCTCATCATAAACGTGTGGCGATTCCGGGAGAACGGACTTCTCACGTGAATTCGCAGTTGCATGGTTTTATGTCTTTGATGTATACCTGTAGAGAGAGTTTGTCGTGTCATTTTGGCCCGACGAGAAAAATGGACTGTTGTATATATGGACAGGTCCGTGGCAGATGGTCGGCTGGTCATTCAGAAATCATCCAACCTAAAGAAAGCTCCAGTAGACTTAAGGTAAACTACGAATGTGAAACGGCTAGTTGGAAAATATACCGAAAAAAGCCGAAGCAATAAGTTCATGCTTCAGCTTTTTTTACAAATTAGCGGGGACAGGATTTGAACCTGTGACCTCCGGGTTATGAGCCCGACGAGCTACCAACTGCTCTACCCCGCA
>CAYMXC010000197.1:0-6068 GCA_964394135.1 uncultured Phycisphaerae bacterium | reverse complement strand
GTAGAAATATAAATATGGCCGATCTATTCGTCCGTGTCAAGTGCGGAAGTGAAAATTTTTGGATATTCTATCCTTTTCAGACACAATCCCTGAGGTGGTGCTGTCGGACCCGCCTGTGCGCGATCCTTGGCGGCGATAATCTGGGCGACTCGTTCGGCGGGCCAGCGTCCTCGGCCAATTTCCACTAAAGTTCCTACAATGTTTCTGACCATCAGATATAAAAACCGATTGGCTGTGATTTTGAATATCAACTCATGGTCGTCGCTCCAGCAGGCTGTCGCGTCAAGAACAGTTCGGACGGCGTTTTCGCGGGTGTCTTTGGCGGAAGTGAAACCCTGAAAATCGTGAGTGCCGATGAGAAAATGGGCCGCGGCGTTAAAAGCGGCCAGGTCCAGCGGATAGCCCATCTGCCAGCGAAAGTGATGAAGGTGTACGTCCTTTTCGTGACTGTTGTAAATCCTGTAGTGGTAAGTTTTAAACAGTGCGTCGCGCGAGGCATGGAATTCTTCAGGCACTTCCGTGCTTTCGCGGATAGCGATATCGGGTGGCAATCTGCCGTTCAGGATTTCGGCGAAGGCTTCAGTGGGTATGTGCGAACCTTCTGCGGTAAAGTTGGCAACCTGGCCGTCGGCATGGACGCCGGCGTCGGTTCGGCTGGCACCCTGAATTTTCACGGGTTTTCCCAGAAGTTCGCTTAGGGTCTGTTCGATGGTTTCCTGAACCGTGACGACGTCTTTTTGCCTCGCCCAGCCTCTATAGTTCGTGCCCTGGTAAGCGATTAGGAGTTTGATATTTCGCCTTCGGGCAATCATAAAAGCCTTTTATAATTTTTGTTGGGAGTCCGTTTTCCCTTGTTTTATCTTTTGCAGGAGCAGCCGCAGCATCCTTTGTTGGCTTTACTTTTACCTTTAGCTTCCGGCAGGAGTTCCGCGATCTGGACGGCGTTCCATGCAGCGCCTTTTAGCAGCTGGTCGCCGGAAACGAACAGGCTGATACCTTTGCCGTCTGGCTGGGCAATATCGGTACGAATTCGTCCAACCAGCACATCGCCCTGATCGGATGCGTCGAGAGGCATGGGGAAATAATTTTTCTCACGGTCGTCGATGATTTTGACGCCTGGGGCTTTGGCGAGGACTTCCCGCACCTGCTGTTCGGTCATCGGCTGATCGAAGGTGATCGTAATAGATTCGCTGTGGGCGCGCAGTACTGGCACGCGGACGCAAGTGGGACTGACCAGGATTGACGGGTCATGGAACATTTTGCGAGTTTCCTGAACCATCTTTGTTTCTTCCTCGTTGTATCCGTCGGGCCCGATCCTGCTGTTATGCGAGAAGAGGTTGAATGCGTATTTGTGAGGCAGGACCTGCGGAACGGCCTCTTTACCGGCGAGAACATCGGCAGTCTGGTCCATAAGTTCCTTCATCGCCTTCCAACCCGCGCCGCTGGCGGCCTGGTAGGTGGAAACGACGATGCGATTGATTTTGTTGACTTTATATAAAGGCCAAACGGGCACGACCATGATGATTGTGGAGCAGTTTGGATTTGCGATGATGCCGTTGTGCCATGCGATATCCTCAGGATTGACTTCGGGAACGACGAGTGGTACCTTTGGGTCCATGCGGAACGCGCTTGAATTATCGACTACGACGGCACCGGCTTTGACGGCGATAGGTCCGTATTGTTTGCTGATCGAACCGCCTGCGCTGAACAGGGCGATATCGATGCCAGCGAAGCTCTTATCCGTCAGTTCTTCCACAGTATAAGTTTTGCCGTCAAATTTGATTTCCTTGCCTGCGGAACGCGCCGAGGCGAGGAATTTGATGTTTTTATATGGGAATTTTCGCCGTTCCAGGGACTTAACGAATTCCTGGCCTACAGCACCGGTCGCACCGACAACAGCTACATTTGCTGACATTCCTGACTCCTTGATTCTCGAAAAAAATACAAACCCATATTATATTACAAATTATTGATCTGGACAATCATTTTTTCTGTACTTCCGAGATTGGATTTGTCGATTAAAGGATAAATATAGATGCATCATGGAAGGATGGCGATGGTGAAGCGCATAGGACGGCTGGTAAAGGGTGTACTTTTATTTTCCGGGGTTTTTCTGGTTTCCTTTACGGCTTATGGACAGGGAACGTTTCCGCTGCGATATGAATCGGCGAACGGGGTGGATGATCGGATCGAAATGCTCCCGAGCGTTCCGCTGGAGCGTGTAAGCAAAAAGGCGGCGGGTGTGAAGCGACTGCCGAAGGGAGTCAAAGGGGAATTTACCTATTTTTGGGCCAGTATAGCGGGCCGAACAGTGCTTCTGGCGGTTGGCCCGGATTCAACAAATCGGCTTTATGTCGATACGGACTTTAATCGCAGTCTGTTCGGCGAAAAAGGGACAGAGGCATCGACATCATCAACCCAGCCGGCGGCGAAGGGTGCAAAGGAGAAAACGGAAAAGACTCGAACGTCTACACGGCCTGGGTCAGGATTCCTGGAATTCGGTCCGATCGAGGTGAAGATTCCTGGCAAACAAGGCTCGACGCGGATGACGATTCACGTGACGCTGTCGGAAGGGCGGCGATATGGGTTTGTTCGCCCTGCAGGGACGATGGTGGGGAAGGTTAAGATCGGCAAGACCGAGTATGCGGTGGCGCTGGCGGATGGAAATTTCAACGGTCGTTATAACGACTTCGGTGAAAGGGGAGCAGGTGATACGCTTGGAATCGCAAATACGCAGGACGGGAAATCCGGTATGGAATGTCTGCCCCTGGCGAAGGTGATGCGGCTGGGGGGGGAATATTTTCAGGTGTCAGTGGATTCGGACGGCAAGGAAATTCGACTGACCGGAGAGCAGAAGCAGTTAGGAATCCTCGACCTCAAGGGTGATGTGGAACTGACGATCACATCACCGATGGGCACGTATAAATTGAAGGGCGGTAAGAAGTGGAAGCTGCCTGCGGGGACATACGAGGTGGAAAAAGTGGTTCTTCACGCGATTGATAAGGAAAATAAAAACTGGACGCTCTGGGGCCGAGGTGGCAAAGAATTTACATTAACGGCCGGTAAGACAACGACCCGGCATTACGGTCCGCCACTGGCAGTTTGGCCGGAGGTTAGAGAGAAAGGCCGCAAGGTCTTGATCTGCTTTACACTGACGGGTCAGGGTGGAGAGCTATATATTCCGATAGCGGAAAAGGACGGCCAGGGTTTTTCGGCGCCGGAATATAAGGTAGTGGACGAAAAGGGCAAGGTTCTGACGTCGGGCAAGTTCGCTTTTCGCAGTGATTTTCCATGCCCGGAGACTTGGCAGATGCCGAAGAAATTCAAAGGGAAGTACAAAGTCGATATCGATGTTCATACAGGGCCGTTTGAAGTGAAAAAGAGTAAGCGATAAGGTAAGTTCGAAGTTTGTAGTTCGTAGTGTGGGTGGGGAGAAGATGGATTGCCGCCTTCGCTGGAATGACAGGAAGTGACGCGAGGCTGACAGGGAAAAGGGTGGAATGAGAGGGACAAATGGGGGGGGTGAACCCTGTGAACCTGAACCACCCGCCCTACATGTCTATAAAATTTCAAGTTCAAGATGGTGGGTTCATAACCGGCTCTACGATGTCAATTATTTGTTTTCGTCGTTTTCCCATTCAGAATCATTGTCGATTTCATTTGGCCAGGCGTGTCGGCCGATGAGTTTTACGAATCTGCAGGCGATCAGCGGCTCCTGTAAAAAACGGCCGGCCTGCCTGCGGACTCGCAACAGGGTCTGATGCTGATTGGGACCGACGGGGATGATCATCACGCCGTTATCGGCCAACTGGTCGGCCAGGGCGGTCGGAATATCGGGCGCGGCGGCGGTTACCATGATGCGGTCGAAGGGCGCGAACTCCTGCCAGCCGGAGGTACCGTCATCGATTTTGAATTGGACGTTGGTGATTCCGAGCGACTGCAAAATTTCCTGGGCCTGGCGGGAGAGTTCTGCAATCCGTTCGATAGTAAAAACTTCATTGGCGATCCTGGCGAGTACCGCCGTCTGATATCCCGAGCCTGTACCGATTTCCAGCACTTTCGATTGCTCGTTTGCCTGTAATGTTTCCGACATGAGGGCGACGATATACGGCTGGGAGATGGTCTGATTGTATCCGATGGGCACGGCCTGATCTTCATATGCGGCGTATTTCCATGGTTCTGGAATAAACGCTTCGCGTGGCAATTCAGCCATGGCTTGCAAAACTCTGTGGTCGTTGATGTTTCTGGCTCGAAGTTGCCAGTTGATCATTTGCTTTCGTGCGTCGGCGAAACGATTTGGGTCGGATTCAATATTCATCAGGATACCGTAGCCGAGTTTCCCTGTGATTTCATAGCGATTTGAATCGGTCGATATGCAGGGAACGCAGACATTTTTTCGGATGTCAGATATTTTCGTGGCCAGGAGAACCGGCTTTCAATTTGCCGGCGGAAATTCGGGCCGGAATTGTACGTGCAGAACGGATACATTCTGCCGTCGGCTGCAATACAGTGCACCATACACCTTCGAACCCGCGGAATTTCAAAATTGTAGGGGTCCTGCAAGTGTCGGGCCACCATTGTAAGGGATCTGTATTTCTGATTGATCCAATTTTGCATACGCGAGGCGTTGTTTGGATATTGGTTTCGGAAATTTATAAAGCCGTTGAGAAATTCCTGCAATTTCTGGCTGTCCCAACCCGGCAGCATACGGTCTTTGATCAAAAAGGAGTCCACTTTTTTCATTACATTCTCAAGCGTGATGTGTTTTTGTAATCGTTCAATTTCGAAGATATCTGTCAGTTGATTGATTTTGTGCAGCAGCGCCTCGATGTCCAGGAACATCGTTAATGGGCGGTATTCTTTCGTTTCATTGTCAACTATTATGAAATTTCCGAGTCCACAGTGACGATGGCAGGAGAGGACTGGGTGATATTCACCGGTCATGGCTTCGACGAGGTGGCTGAAGGGAGCGACGAAAGAAAGCGGATACCAGTCTTGATACATTCGGATGGCGCCGCCGGTTTGACGGTCCAGTTCACGTGCCAGATCGGCAGTGGTAAAGCGGCGAGCGATTCGATGGCGATGATCGATCCGCCCGGTGAAGGCCACCGGCTGCCAGTGGATACCCGTTACAGCATCCAGATGATCCAGAGCGAATCGGAAAATGTCGCCGATCTGATGGTCGTTGATACCTTTTACCAGGGTTGGCACGAGATAAATTTCCATACCGGCCTTTTGAATGTTTTCGATTGCCTGTTTTTTGATGTCCAACAAGTTTCTGGCGCGGAGCTGAATGTAAACGAGGTCATCGACGCCGTCGAACTGGAGATGGACTGCGTTCAAGCCGGCGTCTGATGCGGCCTGGGCAAAGGCTGGGTCGCGTGCAAATTTCAGGCCATTGCTTTCGGCAAGAATACGGGCGTAACCGGCCTCTCTTGCGGCCTGGATCATATCGATGAATTGAGGATGGATCGTCGGCTCACCGCCGCTGAATTGCAGACATGGTGGGGCAGTTCGACTGACGGTGAAGGTTTGCGTCATCATTTCCTTCAGTTGCTCGACCGTCAATTCGTAAATTGGCCCGGTGGACGATGAGTTAGTGCAGCATATGGGACAGTGAAGATTGCAGTGATTGGTGATGTTCACCACGACCATCAGGGGTGCGCTTTCGTGCCGGTCGCAGAGACCGCAATCCTGAGGACAGTTGTTTTGGCTGGCGGTAATCGGTTCGTCGATTGCCGATTTCATCTGCCAGTCCCAGCGGTCGATTTGTTTAAAAAATTCGGCGTCGGAACTGATCAATTCGATGAATTCTCCGTGCTGCGGACATTGCTTTCGCATCCACACACGGCCGATGTGCTCATAAAGGCAAGCCGGCAAGGTGGATAAACACTCCGGGCACAGACTTATCGTTTTTTGCGGCAGGCCCGGCTTCGATAAGCCGTCCTCTGCCGAATTCTTTGGCTCAACTTCTTCCAACATGATACGCCCCTCTAAAAAAGTGCCAAAGCTGAACAAAAAAAAGCCCTATTCGTCAAACAAAAACTGCCGATGAACACTGCTTACCT
>CAYMXC010000196.1:0-6085 GCA_964394135.1 uncultured Phycisphaerae bacterium | reverse complement strand
AATGAATTTTCTTATTGGGTTTTTTCTTTTAAAAAAACCTTCCTTGCCGAACCATGCATAGATCGCGTGTAACACCGGCATTTGCGGGCAGAAACGGGTCTATTTTGGTCGTTAAAACGAAGATAAATACGCTCCATCCCGGCATTTTTGCTATATCCTTCTTTTTTTTTGACTAAAAATATTCTTGCAGGGAATATGATTAAATGCAATAATCAATGATTCGATATTACTTTAACAACTGAATAGCTCAATCAATTATGATGAGATTGGAGGTTAAGCATGGGTCCGCAGTCACTGGCCGCACTGCATAGGTTGCAGGCCGTGGAAAGCAAATTGCGGGGATTGAAAGATCAACTTCGCCGCCGTGAACGCCAGTTGCACCAGCACCGTGTTCGCGTTAGGCAATTGGAAGATCAGCTGATCAGCAGGCAGGAGGAAATCAAGCAACGCAAGACTCAGTCGGCTCAATTGGAGCTGGATTTCAAAACCAACGAAGTCAATATCAATAAACTCCGAGCCCAGCTTAACGCTGCCAAAAATAACAAGGAATATTCCGCAATCCTTACCCAGCTCAATACCGAGCGTGCCGATAACTCCAAATTGGAAGAACGAATTCTGGAAGAACTCACCGCCGTTGATCAGATTAAAAGTGCTTTGGGCGACATGGAAAAAAATCTGGAATCCCAGCGGAGGGAACTGGAAACGGAAGAAAACGAATGTCGGGAGTATAAGCAGGCGCTGCAGGTGCAGATTGACCAACTTGAATCTGAACGTACATCCGTAGCACAAGAGGTTCCTCCCACCGATTTGGCCATCTTTCAGCGGGTTGCTGAAGCCCATGAAGGCGAAGCGATGGCAAAAATCATCAAACCGTCCCGTGATCAGGAATTTATCTGCGACGGATGTAATATGTCCATCCCAATGGAAAAGGTGAACTCGCTGCTCACCCGTGACGAACTCCAGCTTTGTAATATCTGCGGAAGAATCCTGTACCTGGAAAACGAAACCTCCAGTGCGGCTGGAAAACCTTAAATGTCCTGACAGAATGACGCCAAGCAACTCCATGAGCACGAAATCGCTGTGCATTTTTTGTTGCAGGGTTTTAATGTCGTATGTCTGAGCAAAATCAAATTGCGCTCTATGTTAACGGCGGTTCGCGAGGAAACCCCGGACCTGCCGCTGGAGCCTATATCGTCAACGATCCATCCGGAAAAACGGTCCAATCCGAGGGTTTTTTTCTGGGCCAAACTACGACCATTATCGCCGAATACACCGCTTTGTTCCTGGGTCTTCAGGCTGTCGAAGAACTTGGCATTCGCGAGTTCAGCATATTCAGCGACAGCGAATCGATGGTCAAACAGATCATCGGTGAATATCGCGTCCAGGGCAAGGAACTGCTGGAGATTTTCGAGAAGGTGCAGTACAAGCTTCTCGGTTTTGATCGCTGGCAGATCAAACATATTCGACGCGAATTCAACGCCGCTGCGGAGCAGTTGCGAAATGAAGCGATCGATCGAGAGTCGGACGCTGCAGTAAAAACAGCCGATAATGAAATTCTTCCGGAACGGAGCAATGCTGCGACGAGTCAAATTTCGGAACCGACAGGCGAAACACCTGCACCCATCAAAATCCTGGTAGAGGTTTTGACCGAGTCTGATGAACACGCCTGTCCATCCCCCATGCGTAAAGGCCAGTGCTTTGTCTTTACCGGCTGTGTGCCTGCCGGCCTTTGCACACATGCCGCGATTTCCCTCCTGCCAACTGTTATCGCCTTGCAGCGGGACCCTGCTTCCAAAAGCGGAACCTTCATGGTAAAATGCTGCAATCCGGGTTGTGGTGCCGGTTTCAAAGTTTCCGTTATTTAACAGGATCAAATAACTGCAGGACAGGTCCGCTCTCCTGCCTGAGAAAATCAATCGTGTTTAAGGGCGGCATCTGGAATCGCTTGTTATGCACAAACAAATTTTTGGCATTTGGGCAATCATCGTGATTCTTCTCATCGGCAGCGTCGCAGCCGAAGATCGCCTTCCTGACAAAAATGAAAATGAAAGTAAAAGTAAAAGTAAAAGACATCTTTCGCTTTCCGATCGCGACCTGTTCCTAGTTAAGGTTGATCCTAAAATCGGTCTGGTCGATTCTCTCGCCGGCAGTTTTCAGATTGTTTCCAACCCTTATAACAAAATAATTCTGGGCGGAAATCTTCTCGTTGGTCTGGACGATTTCGACCTTTCGCCCGGGAAAATATATGTTTTCGACGGCGATCATTTAACGGATCCGCTTTCCATCGGACGTCTGACAGTTTTTCTCGGCCGCATTCCCATCGCGTTCGAAATGAAAAAGCATCTATGGGCCGGACAGGTGATGACGACCGAATATGTCTGCCGAAAATCCGCTCTGGTGGAAAACCTCCGGCTGGTTCGCGAGATTTGTCTCGATCATCGGAACCGATGTTTTGTCTTTTTCAAATTATCCGGCCTGCCGAAAAATCTTCGTTCAGGTCTGAAACCCGGTGATTTTCGAATCCGTCTGGAACCGCCCGCAAATCAACCGCAATGGAAAGTCTGGATTCGTCTGCCCGACAGCACTCTTAAACGCCCAGGCCAGACTACCGGAGTCGTTGAGTGTCCATGGACCGATACTGCCAAAGCCTCGATGGATCTCCTGATCGTTGCTCGATGGGATTCGATCGTGCCAAATTCTTCCACCGCCGTTTCTGCTGACGAGATCGAGATGGAAAATCAGATGACTCGAAGCCGTCCCATCGGACCGATCCTCACAGCACAAAAACGTTGGATTGCCAGAACCTTTCCAGCATGGGACTGCCCCGAGCCGTGGCTGAACAAATTATGGGCGGGCCAGGTTTACGCATTCAGTGCCCGCCTCGCCGGCGATGAAGCGAAAAACGAAATCTACCTGCGAGGCATGACTGACGACACCTTGCAGGATTTATTCGATGCCCGCTGGCTCAGGAATTCCGATATTGCATTAGCTACTCTACGTCGCGCCGCAGCTGTGAAACCACCATCCCCCTTCCTTGCTCCCGCCGCCAGTGCCGTTTTTCGCTGCAGTCCCGACCCTGTGTTGCAAAAGATTATTTTCAATCGAACGCTCGCTGCTGTCCGCTCGATTGGCGAACCCAAATCCAAAAACGAAAAGCTACTCCTGTTCGCCAACACCCTCGTTTTGTCCGACTGGGCTGACTCTGCCGGTGCAAGAAAACTTTTCCACTCGCGCGCCGAATCCTTGCTTCACCAGGTAAATCCCGGTTTTCATGGGCGACCCGCTCTTTCTGAGATTTCGTCCATCCTTTGGCCGGAATATAATCTTGGTGACGAAACGACGTTCCTTCACTGGTGCCGGTCCTTTTATCGAAACGATGATTTCCAGTCGCTGATAATTATTGAATCGCCTCGTGACCCACGAAATTTCCGGGACACTTTTCCTCGCGGTGTCTTCGACTGTGTCGTGACCCGTATACTTGGCCTGCAGGACGACGGTCGCGATTACATTTCTCTCTTCCCTGCGAAATGGATTGCCGACTGGCCTTATTTTGCTATCGACAATTTGCCGTTCCGCGGGCATAATCTAACTGTCGTCTGGCAGTCCCCTCGCCATGCCAGACGATATGCGAATATGGAATATGGTTTTGTACTTTTTATCGACGGCTTGATGGTTCGACGCCTTGAGCGATTGGAACCCATGGAAGTGGAAATCAAATGATGCTGCGGAAAATGTTCTTCTCCCTCCTGATCTTTGGCCTTGTGGCCGGCTGCGACGAAAAACGCGAATTCAATCTCCATAAACGAACGCCTCAGGAATCTTCCCTCGTCGCTCTCAAGAGTTCCAATGCTGACGATCGCTACCGTGGACTGGTCGAACTGGAAAAATCCAAGGCCTTTCATGACGAGTGGGCCGTCAAGGTAATGATCGTTATTGCACGAACCGATCCGAGTTCCTCCGTTCGTGCCCTGGCCGTCCACAATCTCGGCAGGGTCAACGATACGCGCGTCTGGTCCACATTGTTCGATGCAATGGATGATTCCGACGATCGTGTTCGATTCGAAGCCGCTTGGGCCCTGGCACAAACCTCCTTTACCGATCCACGGTCTGAAGCCGATAAAACGATTGCTCAAAAAGCACCAACCATTCTTATTCGGGCACTCGCTTCTGATCCATGCCTCGATGTCCGAATCAACGCTGCCAGGGCTTTAGGCCAATTTAAAAACCATCAGGTGCTCCTAGCGCTCATCGCCGCACTAAAGGATAACGATTTCGCCGTTCGCTTTGAAGCGGAGCGAAGTTTGATTCGGCTGACGGGGAAAACATTTCAGGGGAATTCCGGAAAATGGCTGGCCTGGATCGATCAGGTAAAAGACCCGTTCGCCGATGCCGGCAAGACGCCTTGCGAATTGGTCGTCCCCAAAAGGAATTTTTTCCAGCAAACCGGCGATTCCATTCAGCGATTTTACCTTGAATGGCAAGGCCCAGCCAAAAAATGACCACCCATTCCCAAACGCTACCTTAAACTTAGGCCCATCAATGTCCTTTATGTATGGTAACTTTCTTTTTTTGTCCTGAACCATTGACAGATAGATGGGATATGTTAAAATTAGGCTATCTCATATGGGAGAACTGTTTTTGCGGGGTTGAAATTAAGTTTTGTCTTATAATATATCCTGGAGCGTTTAAAAACGCCTGAATAAGTGTAGCCGTTAACGGATGGATTAGGTTGGCTGTTACAACACAGAGTGTGTTATGTCCAGAGCGAATTATGTTGAATCAAAAAAGACGACGACCAATCTAAACAAAGCCGCCCCTGCTGCAAGGGACCCTGATTGGAACTTTGTAGAACACCATCAGCGGGCGTCCTGGCTTGACAGCAGAACCCTACTGACTAGAGCGGCTGGAAAAATCAATCTGACTCTTTCCGTCGGTGCCAGGCGGCCGGATGGCTACCACATGTTCGAGAGCCTCATGGCCACCGTTACCCTCTACGACGACCTCCTCCTCAAGCTCTCTAAAAAAGGTTTAAATCTCACCTGTGACGACGGAGCGATTCCCACCGGGGTAGATAATCTCGTCTATCGTGCATCTACGCTCCTGGCGGAGCAATCCGATCTGGAACCCAATATCGACATCGAATTGATCAAGCGGATTCCAACTCAGGCCGGTCTGGGCGGCGGCAGTGCGGATGCTGCTGCCACTCTTCTGGGGCTCAATGAACTCTGGAATCTAGGCTGGCCAAATGATGAATTGGTCAAGCTGGCGGCGATGCTCGGTTCTGATGTCGGATTCTTTCTCGAAGGGCCCTTGGCTATCTGTTCCGGACGTGGGGAACAGGTCAGACCCCTGGAGTTTGTCTGGGATTTCTGGGCAGTCATCGTCAAACCCAAAGTTTCGCTATCCACAGCCGAGGTTTATAAGCATTTTGTCCCTAAGGAAAATCGACCCTTCCTCCGGGCCGGCCGACTAGCGAAACTTCTGCCCGGCAGTAAACCGTCGCAGATATATCCGTACCTGGAAAATGATCTGGAATCTGCAGCATTCAGAGTCCGCGGGGAATTGGGTGAATTACGCAATCAGTTGGAAAAATCGATAAATGTGCCGGTCAGGCTTTCCGGCAGCGGGTCTGCGATGTTTGCACTGTTCGACACACGGGATCTGGCAGGACAGGCGATGCAGCGAATTCAATCGTTTAGTACAGAGTTAAACTGTTGGCTCGTTAAAAACAACACATGGTAACACAGTTCAAGAGGGTTCGACCATGGAAGTAACGGAAGTGAAGGTAAAACTGGTTGATATCAAATCTGAACGTCTCAAAGCCTTTTGCACAATTACTATGGATGGAGAGTTCGTAGTCCGCGACATCAAGGTTATCGAAGGGGGGACCGGACCTTTCGTCGCCATGCCCTCCCGAAAGCTGGCCGCCAAGTGCCCAAGGTGTACCACCAAAAATCACCTGCGGGCCAAGTTCTGTAACGAGTGCGGAACCAAGCTGCCGGAAAGTAAAATTCCAAAGGACAATGCGGGCCGAATCAAGCTGCACGCCGATATCGCCCATCCGATCAATCCAGATTGCAGGGAA
>CAYMXC010000195.1:0-6091 GCA_964394135.1 uncultured Phycisphaerae bacterium | reverse complement strand
ATAAATTGCTGACGATCCGGAATATGTTCCTGCTCGCTTTGTGCGTAACCACCAACTGCAATTCTCGAACCGGCGTCCATTTGCGAGACTCCGCCCCGTCGAATCAATTTGTGTCGAATCTCCGGGCGTTCCCTCGCAGTCAGAATAGATCCGGTATACGGACACATCAGCCGAATCACTGCGAGTATTTTTTCAAAATCTTCATCGCTGATTCGATAAGGCGAGTTTGTGGCAAATGGCGTATCAACAGCCGGTTCCAGACGCGGATAGGAAATAGTGTGAGGACCGACGCCGAACTCTTTTTCCAGAGCGGCGGCATGATGGAGCAGGCCCATGATCTCATATCGCCAATCGTATAAGCCGAACAAAACGCCCAACCCTACATCATCGATCCCAGCCTTCTGAGCACGATGCAACGCAAAAAGCCGCCAGTCGTATTCGCTTTTGAGTGTATTTTGCGGATGGAGTTTCTTGTATGTCGGTCGATGATATGTCTCCTGAAATACCTGATAAGTGCCGATACCAACCGAGTGAACCGCCTGATATTCCTCAACGGATAACGGTGGACCATTCACGTTGGTTCGTCGAATCTCCCCATGTCCTTTTTTCACCTGATAGGCGGCCTCGACCGTCCGGCAGATATACTCATGATCGCTGGTCGGATGCTCGCCGTAGACCATAATCAGGCGTTTGTGTCCTACATTGACAAGAGCCAGCAATTCTTCATTCAATTCCGGCAGCGTGAGCGTTCGCCGTTTGACGGACGAGTTACTGCTGCGAAAGCCGCAATAGGCACAGTTGTTGACGCAGGGGCTGGAAACATACAATGGGGCAAAAAGCACAATCCGATTGCCGTACACCATTTGTTTGATCCAGTCGGCGGTTTCAAAAACTTCTTCCCATAACTGGGGATCGCGGTTGTTCATCAACACGGACACATGGTCGGGGCTTAACCGATCGCCCGTCGTGGCATTGCCCCGAGCTTTGAGAATCACATCCTTGACAGCTTCGGGGGCCGGATTGCAATGTTTGGCCAATACATTTTCGATGCTGCTGTCGTCTATAAAATTATCATACCGTTGACGTTTTTCCCATTCCCGTATTCGTGATAACCGTGACTCCATCCACGACTGTTCTTCTTGTGCAAGCATTCTTTTATCCTTCGTTATTCTAATCTATTTCCACCGAAATGAGATTCAGATTCCTGATTAAACGTTCCTTTGTTTGTCTTGACAAATAACAAAGGAAAAACAATATCGCTGGTGCAGCAAGGAATCCAAACCGCCAGGAACAGAAAGATCGGAATCGACACCATTTCAAGCAGCCCTATGCGTCCGCCAAAAGCCATTGTCATATGAAACAGACTGGCCCAGGTACTCAGGAACACATGGCATGCATGCGGAAATCGCGTTCGCGGCCATAAACATGCCACCCCAATTCCCAATATAGCCAGAGGATTAACCAACCACCACTTCTCGATGAAACCGAAGTGAATACCACGGTTAGGTAAATCCAGTAACCATTCACCGACAAAGGGTATTATCGAGTCGCTCAACGTGGCAATCCCGACTGAACCTACATATCCGATCACCAGCGTTGCGAGCAATCCGCCCCGGCTGTGAAGACGATACATTGCCGCCGTAACTAACGCACTCAAGAAAACGTGGATAGGGTGTGTTGTCCAAAACAGAGTCTGCGACAAATTGCGAGATACGTCTCCATAATAGATGAGAAGCATGATCGCTATACCAGAAACTGTCCCCACTGCCGTGAAAGGAGCGTGTCGCCAAAGCTGATACGCAATCGTATTGACCTTCAAACTCACAATCAGCTCTCCTCTACTACCGCTAAAGGCCGGGAACGAGGATGATTGGCTCGATCGACCAGAATCACTCTTTCCTGCCATAGCTTCGCTTCGCTGTCATCCAGTTCGCAGTATGACAAAATAATAACCTCATCGCCCACAGCTCCATGCCGGGCAGCGGCTCCATTGAGTATGACCGTACCGGAACCCGCGGGTGCGGTAATCGCATAAGTCACCAGGCGAGATCCATTCGCCAGATTCAAAACATGCACCTGCTCACCCGGCAAGATATCCGCCAACTCCAGAAGGTTCGCATCAACCCCAATACTTCCCTCATAATCCAATCGAGCTCCCGTCAAGAAGGCTCGATGAATCTTTGACTTTAACATCCAACGTTTCATTAAATTTTATCCCAGTTCAATATTTTCAGCAAACTATCGGTTATTTATTCTGATTCTGAAGTTCCTCGATTCGATGGCGAATATCCTTCAGAGTATCTTCGAGATACTGGGCTTGAGCGTTCAATGAGTCCATTTCCTGCTCCCTGTTCATAGCGGGTGCTGTAGGAGTCACATAGTTAAATCGACCGCCACGAACTCCACGCTGCCAGCCAGTCAACCCGGTAGCGTAGAAACGATTTCGCCAGCCTCGGCCGCAACCACCTAATCCATGACCATAACCTAAACCGGCATTCATAAAACCGGCAGTCGGATATCCCGCACAAGGACCTGCAGCCCGTCCCGTCATTGGCCCCATACCCATCGGACCTGTTCCATTTCCACCTGGCATATCTCACTTCCTTCCTGCGTCACTGACGCTAATAAAACACTCGCTGGACACTGCGATATCTTCAGCGGTTCCCTCCACGAAACCGTCGATGACGACCACAACAGCCCGGCATCACAAATAATTCCTGATCTAGTCTGCCTGTAATGAAAGCAGTAAGAACCTCTTCAATGTCACCACAAATTTGCGAAATCACTTCGATCTCGGCTACCACCATTGCCAACTCCAAAGGCCGAGAAATCGCTCCACATATCACTGTATTTGTACCCAGTTCTTTCAATAAGCGAACCCGTGTTTGCAGGTCGGACATCGTCAAGTGTATCTCTTGCCGATTCAGCTCCTGCCCATGATCAATCACCACCAGCAACAAATGGCTGGCGACGTCGAAGACCGGTGACACCCGGCCTTGCCAATATGGTATCGCCACTTTCATTGTTAGATGAAAGTGCAAATACCATACCAAACACCATAAATGGGAACGGCCCCATCCAATCGCTCCCCAAAGGGCATTTTTTACACTGAAGCTGATGAAGCCCCGAATCTTATTCGTGCATTATGCAATTTTATCATTAAAAAGATCATCGCAATATGCACGATTATTGCTATAATGCGGATATGAAACCTGAAGCGACAAACCAACACAAACCCTCCGGACTACGAGAAGCGGCCATCCTGGAATCCGTCAACGAGGGTGTTTTTACCGTGGATTTGAATTGGCGAATCACCGCCTTCAATCGAGCTGCAGAACAAATCACGGGGATCAACCGCAAGCAAGCCCTCAATCGTCCCTGCTGTGATGTCTTTCGAGCCAATATTTGCGAAAACAATTGTGCCTTACGGCGAACCATGGCCAGCGGTCAACCGATCGTCAATGCCACAGCACATATTGTAAATCATCAAGGCGAACGGATACCGATTCGCATCTCCACCGCCTTGCTGAAAGATGACCTGGGAACCGTAGTCGGTGGCGTGGAGACATTCCAGGATCTGAGCCAGATTGAACAACTTCAAAAGGAATTAAAAGCCCGTTACACGTTTGAAGATATTGTCGGTCGAAGTCCGTCAATGATGAGGCTGTTCGAAATTCTACCGCAAATCGCCGAGAGTACCAGCACTGTTATGATCGAAGGCCCGAGCGGAACTGGAAAAGAATTGTTCGCACGGGCAATTCACCATCTTTCACCTCGCAGAAAGAAAATTTTTCTGGCGGTCAACTGCGGAGCTTTGCCCGATACGCTTCTTGAATCAGAACTTTTCGGCTATAAGGCCGGTGCGTTTACCGATGCCCGCAAGGACAAGCCCGGCCGATTCGCTCTGGCGGAAGGAGGAACGATCTTTCTGGATGAGATCGGCGATATTTCGCCCGCGATGCAAGTTCGTCTGCTGCGAGTCCTCCAAGAGCGCGTCGTTGAACCGCTGGGGAGTGTACAACCTATTCCGGTCGATGTGCGGGTGATTGTGGCCACGAATAAAAAACTGAACGAACTGGTGCAAAAGGGAACTTTCCGGGAGGATTTATATTATCGCATCCATGTTGTTCACCTGAATCTCCCAAGCCTTCGGCAACGTCGCGAGGACATTCCGCTGCTGGTCAATCATCTGATATCCAAATTTAATCGCCTTAAAAGTAAAGAGATCACGGGCGTCTCCGATCAGGTAATGGCCCGCCTGATGGAACACGATTACCCAGGAAACGTTCGCGAGCTGGAAAATATCATTGAGCAGGCTTTCGTTTTATGTCGGGGAGACTTGATCGAATTGAACCATCTGCCTCTGGAATTACGCCCCCAGGCAATCGGCGGGCGTGATGAACACCAATCGATGAGCCTGCAGGCTATGGAAAAGTTTTTAATCACGGAAACGTTACAACGTCATCACGGAAACCGGTAGCAAGCTGCCCGGGATCTGGGGATCAATGTCAGTACCCTTTTTCGAAAAATTCAAACTTATCGAATTGAGATCCCTGAATCCGACGGCCGAGGTCGACACAGATGACCATGCAAAATGCAATGATCCCATCATGGTTTTGTATATAAATGTTCATTTTCAAGCACAGAAACGGTTTGGCATATCTTTTGCAATATATCCGCAGACCCTTTCTACGTGAAAAGAGTCAATTATGAAAAAAACGAAAGTATGTGAAAATGAAAACATCATTGGATTGCATTCCATGCATTGTCCGCCAGACGTTAGAGGCGGCACGATTCATGACAATGGATACCGTTGTCCATGAGCAAGCCGTTCGCGACGTTTTGACTTTTGCTGCAAAAATGGACTTAAACCAGTCACCTCCGGTAGTTGCTCAGCGTATTCACCGGCGATTACGGGAAATCCTCGGCGTGGCTGATCCCTATCGTAATGCCAAGGATCGCTTTAACCGTATGGCTCTGGACCTGCTTCCCAAACTATCCGCCCAGATAAAAACAGCAACAGACCCACTGGCGATGGCTATTCGATTGGCCATCGCCGGTAATGTGATCGACCTGGGTGTTAATGGAAATATCACCGAATCTGAAGCCCGCCATGCCATGATGAATGCCATGTCGGAACCGTTCTACGGCGATTTGGATGAATTCCGTCGAACGATATCCGACGCAAAAGATATTTTATATCTGGGGGACAATGCCGGCGAGATCGTGTTCGATGGTTTACTTTTGGAGCATCTTAAAACCAGGGTGGATCGAATCACATTCGTCGTACGGGGCAGACCCATTCTCAACGATGTGATCATGCGTGACGCCGAGTTTGCGGGCATTCTCAATCTTGTTGAGGTCATCGACAATGGCTCCGATGCTCCTGGTACAATCCTCGATGATTGCAGTGACTCCTTTCACCGACGATTCAACAAAGCGGACTTAATTATCGCCAAAGGTCAGGGGAATTTTGAAACACTCAGCGACGTAAATGCTGATATTTTTTTCCTTTTTAAAGCGAAGTGTCCGGTCATCGCAACCCAGGTCGGACTAACGGTAGGAACTCACGTACTGATTCGATCCAAACAAAATAACAAGTGATACTGGAGATTATAATCATGCCGAAATTTGACGGAACAGGGCCACAAGGTTTGGGACCCATGAGTGGCGGTGGAAGAGGGCTTTGTATATTGAAACTGCCTCAAAAGCCGGATGAACCGGTAACGGGCTTCGCAGGACAATCCGGTCGTAGAGTTTTTATTTCATCAGCATCCCACACAACGGACGTGATGAATTTGAAAAGCCGGGTTCAATACATTGGGGCCATGTTGAATCATCTTCGCAGCCGAGTCTATAATTTAGAGGTAAGTGAAAAACCATAATGATGGGCAATTGCCACGAAGAGTAAGGAACCTGACTAATGAAATTCACTTCATATGCGAAAAAAGAAGTGCGGCTCTTCAAGACTGCTCTTGTCGGCGATATCATTGCGATGATCGTCATTACTACGTTTCTATTTTTCAAGATAAGTCCCGCAGCCACCCTGATTTTCGTGATCGTCTATACAGTGCTGGCGATTCCACTACCG
>CAYMXC010000194.1:0-6103 GCA_964394135.1 uncultured Phycisphaerae bacterium | reverse complement strand
AATAAGCATCGGCAATAGAGGCGACTTGGAGGGCTTCATACCTCAATCACTGAAAAAGTGGTTATGCGAAAGACAAGACATGGGAGGAATTTCATATCTTTTCAAGTTTATATGGAAATCTATTTTATTAGAGGAAATCTATGACACACGGTCAGGATCAACCATCGAAATGCGAGCAGGAGTCTTTGCTTGTGGCAGATAATCCGATCCCTGCTTCTTCCGAAGCAGTTCCTGTCGAACCCTCTCACGGATTCAGGCGAAAATTGACGGAATCGATCATCGCTTTGGTTGTGATCGTTCTAGTCTTGATGTGGCTGGCAGGAACTTTTCATTCCAAGGTAAATCCTGAACCGCTTGAATTGCCGGGGCGTCCGGTTCCTTCGGGCGGGACTGTCTTTAAAACCAAACTTTACTCTCTGCCCCGATATGAATGGGCAGTAGGGACGATTCAGGCGGTTCATGAGACGGCGCTGGGTTCCAAGATCTTGGCCCGGGTGATATCTACGACGGTTAAAGCTGGTCAGACAGTCAACGAAGGACAGGTGCTGATGAGACTCGATGAGGCTGATTTGCAGGCACGTGTCGAACAGGCCAAATCCACCATTGAGGTTACAAAAGCCAGATTGAATCAGGCCCAGATCGATTACGATCGAATAATGAAGCTTGCCCGGGAAAAAGTGGCTTCCGAACAGGAAATCAATCATGCAGATAATACATTGAAAGAGGCCCGGGCTCAGGTTGCCCTTTCGGAACATGCTTTGGAGGAAGCCCAGACGACACTGGCCTACGCGACCATCAAAGCTCCCTTTACCGGCCTGGTGATCGACAAAAAAGTTGAAGCCGGTGATATGGTGATACCGGGACAGATCCTCATTCGACTTTACGATCCCGCGCATATGCAGCTTGTGGCCAATGTGCGGGAATCGCTCGCGGTCGATTTGAAGATTGACCAGCCGTTACAGGCGTATATTCCCGCAATGCGTAAAATTTGTTGCGGAAATATCGCGGAAATTGTTCCACAGGCACAGGCAGTGAGCAGGAGTTTCGACGTTAAAGTCGTCGGCCCATGTGCTCCGGGTGTTTATACCGGTATGTTTGGACGGTTGATGATTCCTCTGGGCCAGGAGCAGGTTCTGCTGATTCCGAACGCAGCGGTAAGTTATATCGGCCAATTAAACCTCGTGGAAGTGGTCGAGAATAAAAAACTCCAGAAACGAAGTATTCAGCCCGGTAGAACTTTCGAAGATTTTATCGAGGTCTTAAGCGGTCTTTCGCCTGAAGAAAAAGTCTGGATTTCGAAAAAAATGGTTCTACCGAATAAGACGCAATTTTTGCCCACGTATCTTTGGCGGGGAACTCAAATCAATGAGGTTTGTTCGACCAGTGCTCCGGCAAAATAAACCCGATCGAGGAATCGCCCATGTCTCAGGAAAAACATACACTCACGTTGACCATCGTCAATAAGTTCCTGCAATCGAATCTCTCGATCATCCTGATCATCCTTTCGCTGGTGGTCGGGGGCTTGGCTTTGTTTGTCACCCCACGAGAGGAAGACCCGCAGATTGTTGTGCCGATGGCCGATGTCGTTGTGAATTTTCCAGGCCGATCAGCCAGAGAAGTCGAACAACTCGTGACCATACCGCTTGAAAAGCTATTGTACCAAATTGACGGTGTTGAACATGTCTACTCCATGTCGATGACGGGAAAGGCGATTGTGACCGTGCGTTTTTACGTCGGCCAGGACCGCGAACGAAGTTTAATCAAACTGTATAACAAAATTTATCAAAACGCTGATCTTGTTCCGCCGGGCGTCAGTGGCTGGATCATCAAGCCCGTGGAAATCGATGACGTTCCTATCGTCACCTTCACGCTGACCTCAAAAACTAATTCAGATTATCACCTTCGCCGGGTTGCGGAGGAACTGGCCACTCGATTATCGGTGATTTCAGACGTTTCACGGATAGCGATTGTTGGCGGCAGACCGCGGCAGGTTCGTATCGAACTTTCTCTGGATCGGATGGCTGCGTATAGCGTCGATCCAGCTCAAATCGCTCAGGCGTTGAAGACGGCCAATATGACGATCCGTGCCGGGGATTTTGATAAAAATAATCGGAACATACTTGTCGATGCCGGTCAGGCCTTTGTTTCAGCGGATGAACTTAACGATCTGGTCGTGGCAGTTTACAACGACCGTCCCGTTTTTTTGAAAGACGTTACAACTATTACCGATGGCCCTGCGGAGTCTGCGCAATATGTTCGACTCGGCTGGGGCAACTCATGGGATCATCCGCGAAAATCTGATTCGCCCGGATCGATCATCGGTCCTAAAATGACGAAGGCGGATTTGATTGATTCCTATCCCGCTGTGACCATTGCCATTTCGAAAAAGAAAGGAACGAACGCCGTCAAGGTGGCCCAGGCGACGATTGGTGAAATGGAATCGTTGCAACGGCAAATTGTTCCCGACGACGTTCAGCTGGTGATTACCCGTAATGCGGGATTGACCTCCGATGAAAAAGTTAACGAACTGGTCGAAGCTCTGGGGGTTGCGATTCTCATCGTCGTTGCCTTGCTTGCGATTGCCCTGGGTTACCGCGAAGCGTTTATCGTCTGTATCGCAGTTCCTATCGTTTTTGGCCTGACTCTTGCTGTCAATATGATCGCAGGCTATACCATCAACCGGGTTACACTCTTTGCCCTGATCCTTTCCCTTGGGTTGCTGGTGGATGATCCCATCGTCGATGTCGAAAATATTTTCCGTCATTTCCAACTTCGCAAACGCGCCTCTCGGCGAATCGTCTTAGAAGCGGTCAACGAGGTTCGCCCTCCGCTCATTACGGCCACGCTGGCAGTCATCATTTCGTTTTTGCCCATGATGTTCATCACCGGAATGATGGGGCCTTATATGCGTCCGATGGCTCTCAATGTCCCGGTGACGATGTTGATGTCCATGCTCGTTTCCTTCACCGTGACGCCCTGGCTCAGTTACCATATTCTTAGAAAATCTTATCTTCCTGAAGAAGAAAATGTGGGTTTAATACCTCTGGAAGATCCTATTATGAAATCTTCCGAGACGATAAAATACACATATCTCTACCGTATTTTTAAACCTCTCATGGAACCCTTGCTGCGAAATCATCGTAACGCATGGCTCTTTCTGGGCACAATCGGTCTGTTGATGATATTATCCATCTACCTGGCTCTTGCACGCGATGTTCCTCTGAAGATGTTGCCTTTTGACAATAAAAACGAACTGGCCCTCGTCCTCGATTTTGACGAAGGAACAACTCTCGAACAGGCGGATGCTTCTGTTCGCAAATTTGAAAATTATCTGCGGCAGATTCCTGAAATGACGGATTTTGAATCCTACGTCGGAATCGCGAGTCCGATGGATTTTAACGGTATGGTTCGCCATTATTACCTGAGACAGGGGCCCAATGTCGCAGACATTCGCATTAACTTCGTTCCAAAAAAAGAGCGATCTTTACAATCGCATGCCATGGCTCTTAAGTTTCGGCCCGATCTTGAAAAAATAGCCCGAGAGTGCAACGTTGCACTCAAAATCGTTGAAACCCCGCCGGGACCTCCGGTGATTGAAACCCTGGTCACAGAGGTTATTGGGCCGCCGTCCGCCAGCTATGACGATTTGATCGATGCGTCAAAGATTGTTCGGGAGCGTATGGAGCGTGAACCCGGAGTGGCCGATGTCGATGATATCGTCGAAGCTCCACAGGAGAAATATCGTTTCATGACCGATAAGGAAAAAGCGAAACTCAATGGCATTACGACCGAACAAATCGCACAGACGCTCCAGACGGTTCTCGAAGGTCAAAGTGTTGGTACGGTCCAGCTTCCTCGCGAACGTCAATCGCTAAGCATTTTGTTACAACTCCCTCGCGATCAGCGAAGCGCCCTTCACGACCTTTCACAGGTCTATATTCGCAGCAGTGATACACATCGAATGGTTCCTCTGTCGGAACTGGGCTCATGGGAAAAAATGACACGCGACCAGACCATTTACCATAAAGATATGCAACCGGTGGTTTATGTCTTCGCCGATGCCGTCGGTCGACCACCTGCCGATGTTGTTCTCGATATTCAGGCGGATCGAACTTCTGAGCCAACCTCAAAAGAAGAATCGCCCAAACCTGTGAGCAAACGCACCTTTTTCAACAATGGTGGAAATATGCCCTGGTCGCTGCCGGCAGATTATCAGATCCGATTCTCCGGCGAGGGTGAATGGCAAATTACCATAGATGTTTTTCGCGATATGGGCCTGGCGTACATCGCGGCGCTCATCGGTATTTACATTCTGTTGGTTAATCAAACCAGCTCGTTCAGTTTGCCCGGTGTGGTTATGCTGGCGATTCCTCTGACGATCATCGGCATCATGCCCGGTTTCTGGCTCCTCAATAAAATCGCCGGTCAGAGCGTTGCGGGATATTCCGACCCTGTTTTCTTCACTGCTACCGCTATGATCGGTATGATTGCCTTGGCCGGCATTGTCACCCGCGATTCCATCATCCTTGTCGATTTCATTCACATCTCACTCTCCCGCGGTCGATCACTTTTTGATGCGATTATGGAATCTCGCGTCATTCGTCTCCGACCAATCCTCCTGACCGCCGCTGCCGCCATGCTCGGAGCCTTGCCGATCACCCTTGACCCGATCTTCTCCGGCCTGGCCTGGTCGCTCATCTTCGGCTTGTTCGCCTCGACGGTCTTTACCTTGTTCGTGATTCCGATCACTTATTGGTTGATTTACGAAAACAAACCCGGTCACGGATTACCCCCGGGCGATAAATGATTTTTAAATATGAATGATGGAGAATGTGATGACAAGCCGTTTCGATCAAGCTGCCGTACAGTGGGATGAGGTTCCCCGCAGACTGCATATGGCGAAGGCCATTGCGGAGGCGATGATCCAACATCTGAACTTAACAAACAATCAAGTTGTTTTAGATTACGGCACCGGTACGGGATTGATTGCCTTAAACCTGCGTTTGCAGGTGAAGAAAATTATCGCAGCCGACAACTCACCAGGAATGCTGACGGTTTTAATGCAAAAACTCAACCAAGCCCAGATCGCCACGATTGAGCCTAGGGAATGGAGTGTCGGGCAGGATACAAATGACCTGCCCCAATTTGATGTGATCGTGAGTTCCATGACTTTGCACCATATCCAGGATACCGCCGCAGTTGCCGAGACCTTTTATCGATTGCTCGCTCCCGGCGGTCAGATTGCGATCGCCGACCTGGATGAAGAAAACGGAGAATTTCATAACGACCCTCACGCGACCGAGCATAATGGGTTTAACCGGAAAGTGCTGCAAGGAATTTTTGAACAGGCGGGATTCCATTCGCTTCTCTTTCACGATGCGTATACGATGATCAAAGCATTACCGGATGGCCGGAAAAGACCATTCCCTATTTTTCTTATGACCGGATTGAAGCCCGATCGATCGTGAAATCGTTGTGTTTTGAAACTCCTGCCTATAAAATCGCGATATGCATGGATTGAATGTTTTTGAATTTACCGTTTTGATTGGATTAGGTTCCCTGGTCGCGGGATTTCTGGGATCGCTGACAGGCCTGGGAGGCGGAGTGGTAATTGTGCCACTTTTGTCACTGGTGTTTGGAGTGGATATTCGCTATGCGATAGGGGCTTCACTAATTTCCGTCATCGCCACGTCCTCCGGAGCCGCGGCGGCTTACGTCAAAGAAGGCTATACGAACATTCGTATCGGTATGTTTCTCGAAATCGCCACAACCCTAGGTGCTCTGGTGGGCGCCTTCCTGGCCGCCAAGATTGCAACCGGTTCGATTGCTGTGGTCTTTGGCATTATCCTGCTTTTTTCGGCATGGTTCTCGGGTCATTCCCGTCCAAAGGAAAAGAAAAGCGAAAACGCCGATCCCCTGGCAGTTCGGCTCAAAATGAATTCCACGTATCCAACGGCTCAAGGGCCTCATTCGTATACCGTTCAGGCGGTCCCGGCTGGTTTTAGTTTGATGTTTATTGCCGGAGCGATTTCAGGTCTGCTAGGCATTGGGGCGGGAGCGTTCAAAGTGTTGGCGATGGATCAGATGATGCGTATTCCTTTCA
>CAYMXC010000193.1:0-6121 GCA_964394135.1 uncultured Phycisphaerae bacterium | reverse complement strand
TATTATAAACGTTATAAATATGTGTTGCTACCCGCGCCCCTGCGTCCACCGCCCGTCGCGCCTGTTCAATCGTTGCTTGCGTGTGACCCAATGCCACTGTCACACCCGCCGAAACCAGCAGTTCGATAAGTTCCGTGGCCCCATCGAGTTCAGGAGAAACCATCATCAGACGAATCATCCCGCCGCCCGCGGCCAGTACTTCCTTCGCGTACCCCAGATCCACGCTCATCATGCAATTTTTCGGGATCGCTCCCGACAAATTCACGAAGGGGCCTTCCAGAAAAAACCCCAGGCAGCGGGCAGAAGCGTTTATTTTTTTGGCTTCTTCCTGTTTTTTGGCCAGCAGTTTTAAAAGTGGTTCACGAACCGGGCAGCACAGGCCCGGCAGGAATCCCGTAACACCGTTTTTGGCTTCAATTCGGGCGATGTCTTCCAGCTCACAGCCGACAGTTGTCTTATCCTCCAGGCCGTGAAAATGCTGATCGATAAGCCCGGGTACTAATTGCTTGCCGCTCAGATCGATTCGCTGCCCAGCTTCCGATCCTTTCGAAATAGCTGCGCCGACCGCCTCAATTCGGCCATCAGGTCCGACGATCACATCGGCGGTCTGAAAAGAACCATCAACCAAAACCGACCCGCGTTCAAAGATCAGTTTAGACATAGAAATTTCCATTTTATAGAGGTATACCAAAACGAAATGTCATTATAACGTCATGATGATTAATGTCAAGACAAAAAATACCCAAGATTTATAACCTTATAGTTATACGGTATATCATTTTTGGAGTCGCGGGTGGACTTATTTCGGCATCACAGCTTTCAGGTCGTAGGTGCCTATTATTTTTTCCAGCTTCTCGACCTGGCTGATGAGATTCTGAAAACCGTCCTTGCCGAAAAGTTCAGTTTCTTTTTGCTTGAAAGTTTCACCCAGTTCGTTGAATTCTTCGGGTGTAATCAAGCTATGTAAGGTTGGATACAGAACGGTATCTTCGCGGGCGATATGGGGGCGGTACATGGTATTGAATGCCCGGAGGGCTTCACGGGTGTTCCGCCGATTTCGTTCGTTTTTGAATGCGGTTGCAGAGGACAGGTCGATGATCCGCCCGGACAATTGTCTGCCAAGGCGATGCTGCTCGCGTAGGATGTTTATCAGTTCGATCATTTGGTCGGTTTTTTCAAACTTTGGGAAGATGTAACGTTCCTCGAGTTGTTCATGGTAATCACCGATGAATTTTTGTGCGATTCTGGCTGAGGCTTTGAGTTCTTCCGTCGGCAGAGGCTGATTTTCTCCATACTTGCAAAGGACTCGATCGTAGATAAGCATGATTCGCTGGGTTACGCCGTGCTCTCGCATTAAATCCTCGATTGGTCCGACTGGAATCGGGCATGGGGGCTGAGTGGTCTGGGCAGCTCCACAACTATAAGTGCCAAGGATCAAACCTGTGCCCATTGCCAGTCCATGGCAGAGAAAAGAACGTCGATTGATGGTTTCCTGATCGTGCATATACATATCCTCCCAAATCAATTTCCTCATGATATCTCTGAAATTCGGTTCATGCAATATTCATTTATGCCCGGCGTGTTTCTTCTTTATGTTGACTTAAAACGCACTTTCCGCTACCATTTTCCACATGAAAACAATACCAAAAGTCGTTTTACAAACGGCCGCTGCGGGCTTGCCCGTTCGGCGCGGCAAGGTGCGTGATATTTATGATCTGGGCGATCGGCTGGTGCTGGTGGCCTCAGATCGGATCAGCGCGTTTGACGTTGTGATGCCCAATGGAATTCCCTGCAAGGGCATTTTGTTGACGCAGATCAGCAGATTCTGGTTCGAGAGGTACGAAGACCAGTTTAACAACCAGGTTATCAGTACTGATCTGAAGGATTTTCCGGAGCCGTTCCGACGCGAGGCGGAAATTTTCGCTGGTCGGTCCATGCTGGTTCGGAAATTCAAGGTGGTTCCTGTCGAGTGCGTTGTTCGCGGTTATATTACCGGCAGCGGATGGAAGGAATATCAGAAGACCGGGTGCATCTGCGGCATCGAACTGCCTAAAGGATTGTCGCAGTGCGGGAAATTGCCTGAGGCCATTTTTACGCCGACCACCAAGGCCGACGTCGGTCACGATGAGAGCCTGACATTCGAACAGGCGGAAAATATGATCGGCGGCGATCTGGCCCGCCGGCTTCGGGAAGCGACGATCAAGCTATATACTCTTGCGGCTGACTATGCCCGTGAACGAGGGATCATCATTGCCGATACCAAGTTCGAGTGGGGTCTGGACGATCAGAATCAGCTCATTCTTGTCGACGAAGTGCTGACGCCGGACTCCTCGCGATTCTGGCCTGCTGAGCAATACGAGCCGGGACATGATCAGCCGTCGTTCGACAAACAGTTCGTCCGGAATTATCTGGAGACGCTGAGCTGGAACAAGACTCCGCCTGGGCCTGTGCTGCCGGACGACGTTGTACAGGGCACGATGAAGCGTTACGTTGAGGCATATGAAAAGCTTACCGGACGAACATTCGATCCGGCGCAGTTTGTCGGTTGAGTGAAGTTTAAACGTTTGAATCAGGTGGCCTTGGGCTTTGCCTGGTGTGAGGATAAAAAATGAAAATGACTATTACGGAAAAAATCCTGGCTGCTGCCGCCGGCAGAGATCAAGTGAATCCCGGCGAAAATATCTGGGTGAAGGTCGATGTGCTGATGACGCATGACGTATGCGGGCCCGGTACGATCGGCATCTTTTACAAGGAATTCGGAAAAACCGCCAAAGTCTTCGATCCGGCAAAGGTAGTGATTATTCCCGATCATTACATTTTCACTGCGGACGAAAAGGCTCACCGCAATATCGAAATTCTCCGTCAGTTTGCGAAGGAACAGGGAATCAGAAATTTCTATGACGCCGACTTTGTGGCCGGCGAGGGCATTCCCACGGGCTACGATAAAAAAACCAGTCGGAAATATAGCGGCGTCTGCCACAGTACACTGGCGGAAAAGGGCCATTGCGTGCCGGGTCAGGTTATGATCGGAACGGACAGCCACACATGTACCGGCGGGGCGTTCGGCATGTTTTCCACCGGGGTGGGCAATACGGAGGCGGCGTTTGTTCTCGGTACGGGCAAACTGTGGCTCAAGGTTCCGCCGAGTTTACTGTTTACTTTCGACGGCGAAATGCCGGAGTATCTGATGGCCAAGGATATGATCCTCACTGCCATTGGCGATATCGGAGCTGACGGTGCGACTTATTGCGCGATGGAATTTAACGGTTCCGCCGTAACATCGCTGAATGTCGAGGAGCGTATGACCATCTGCAATATGGCGATCGAAGCCGGCGGAAAAAACGGCGTGATTGCCGCCGATGCCAAGACGATTGATTATGATCTGGCTCGTGGCGTTGACCGCAGCGCCATGAAGATATTTACAAGTGATGCCGATGCTTCATATGTCAGCAAGCATCACTACGATGTCAAAAAACTCGAACCGACCGTCGCCTGTCCGCATTCACCGGGCAACAAGGCCCTGGTCCGCAAGCTCGATCAGAAGATCGACCGCGCATATCTCGGTTCGTGCACAGGCGGAAAAATCACCGACTTCAAGCAGGCAGCCAAAATTCTCGATGGGCGAACGGTTCGCGTCGATACCTTTGTCGTGCCCGCGACTGTTGAAGTCGATCACGCGCTGGACAACGAAAAAATCGGCAGCAAGTCGCTGCGACAGATTTTTGCCGACGCCGGCTGCCGTATCGGTCCGCCGTCGTGTGCCGCGTGCCTGGGCGGTCCGGTCGATACGTTCGGGCGAATGAACGATCCGCTGATCTGCGTCAGTTCGACGAACAGGAACTTCCCCGGCCGAATGGGACACCCGAATTCCCAGGTATTCCTGGCCAGTCCGCTGACAGTCGCCGCATCGGCCCTGAAGGGAAAACTGACCGATCCGCGGGATATTTGACTTTGATTTTGTGAGAAGGTTTAAAACCCGGGCGGGTGGAGAGTCCGCCCTTTTTGTGGGGCATTACCATGGCCAAGTTTATTGCACCTTCGCAAATTTACACTGGTCCCGGATGTCTGGCGGAATTACCCGAAGCCGTTGCCGCATGGAAAGTTTCACGCGCGACTCTGGTAGTTGGTAAATCCTGGGCGAAGCGCAGCGGATATCAGGACAAGGTCATCGAGCTGCTTGGTGAGAGGGGCATAGAGACGGCTGTATTCAGCGAGGTTCCCACCGAGCCGCCGTGCCGGATCGTCGATCAGCTTCGCGGCGCGATCAAATCGCAAGAATCGCAACTTGTTGTAGGCATGGGTGGTGGAAGCGTTCTGGACGCCGCCAAGGCGGCCGCCATCCTTGTTTACTCCGATCAGCCCGCCACATGGCATGTCCAGTCACAAAAGATGCCGGACCAATCGCTGCCCGTCGTAGCTATTCCCACCACCGCGGGTTCCGGCTCCGAGGCCACGCCGGCCGCCGTTTTGACGATCGAAGACAAGAAAATGAAACAGTCCATTCGCGCCGAGTGCATGATGCCGCGTGTTGCGATGGTCGATCCTGAACTGGCTGTCAACTGCAGTCCGGCGATTACCGCCGTTTCGGGCATGGATGCATTTGTACAGGCCATAGAGGCCTTCTGTTCCAGGTTTGCCACTCATCTGAGCGACGCTCTGACCGAAAAAGCCATTTCGCTGATTTCGAAAAATCTCGTTGAGGCCTTTCGCGACGGCACGAACATTTCTGCCAGACAAGCCATGGCGGAGGGAAGTCTTTTTGCCGGTATGGCGCTGGCCAACGTGCGACTCGGCGCCGTTCACGGCCTGGCCCATCCGATCGGCGGAAAATACGGCATTGCTCACGGAGTTGTTTGCGCGGTCCTGCTTCCGGCGGTTTTGGAATTCAACAGAAGCGCTCTCTATGTTGATAATGTCGACAAGTATGCCTGGCTGTGTAATCTTCTCATGGCCGATCCGATTGAATTTACGCGCGACCTGCTCCGACAGCTTGGCCTGCCTCAGGATCTTCGGGAATATAAGATTCCATCGAAAGATTATGAAACGCTTGCAGAGCAGGCAGTCAATTCCGGTTCCACCAAGGCCAACCCCCGCCCATGCAGCATGGACGACATACTCGATCTGATCAAGAAAGTGGTTTGAAAGGAGAGGCACATGCTCGATGACCTGAACAGGCAGCTCATCGATGTGAAGGAAAAGCTTCGGATGCGGCAAAAAGTTCAGGACGACCTGGCGCAGGTTCGGGCTTTGCTCGAAACGGAACGAACGCGGCGGAATCAGCTTGCCGAAAATTTGAAAAAAGAAAACCGTGATGTGGAAAAGCTCCAGGGCCTGAGTTTGACTGCACTGTTTTATACCGTTCTCGGCGGCAAGGATCAGCAGCTTGAAAAAGAACGTCAGGAATTTCTAGCCGCCAAGCTCAAGTATGACGCATGTAACGCGTTGGTTTACAGTCTGGAACACGATGTGGAGAATTTGTCCAGCCGGCTGGCCGAATTCGGCGATTTGGATTTGCAGTACCGCACTATTCTCGAATTGAAGGAAAAAGCGATAGCTCAGGCCCAAAACGACGTTACGCGACAATTGATCGAGCTTTCGGAGGCTCAGGCGGAGGTCCAATCCGATATTCGGGAGTTGCAGGAAGCGATTCACGCGGGCGAGCAGGCGCTGGCTGGTGTGGAGGAGATGATCGACAACCTTCGAGATGCGAGGAATTGGGGAACCTGGGATCTTATCGGCGGCGGGTTGATCAGCACCGCCGTCAAGCACTCGAAAATCGATGAAGCCAGAAATACCGCACATGCGGTGCAGCGGCTGTTACGGCAGTTTCAGCGTGAACTGATCGATGTACAGACTGTTGAAAAAATGGAGATCGATATCGGTTCGTTCGCCACATTTGCCGACTATTTTTTTGACAATCTGATTACCGATTGGATTGTACAGTCGCGCATTGAAAAGTCATTAGACGGTACGCGGCAGGTGGCGGGACAGATCCGCTTCGTTCTGGTGACGCTGAGGGAAAAATTGAGTAGAGCCCGGGAGCGATGTGATGAAATAAAAACCCGACTACGTGCGTTCATCGAAAACGCTTAAAATCAATTTCATGACTATGCGCCGGTGA
>CAYMXC010000192.1:0-6127 GCA_964394135.1 uncultured Phycisphaerae bacterium | reverse complement strand
TGATGACGGCAAACCCAAAAACAAGCAGGCGCAGGTGACGGAACACAAATGTCCCAAGTGCGAAAAACCCATGATTCTTCGTACTTCTCGTTACGGATCATTCCTGGGCTGCTCCGGTTATCCCACATGCAAAACAACCATGCCCTGCGACGAAAACGGAAATCCGCTTCCAAAGGTAAAACCCGAAGACATCAAGGTCAATTGTCCCGAGTGCGGAAAGCCCATGGCCGTTAAACGATTCCGGGGACGAGGCTTCCTGGGCTGCAGCGGTTATCCTCAGTGCAAAACCACTCAGCCGCTGCCGAAAGATGTCGCAATCGATTGGCCGGAAAAAAAACTGGAATATACCGATATCAAATGTGAAAAATGCGGAGCACCAATGGTAGTGCGTCAATCCAGACGCGGGCCTTTCCTGGGTTGCAGCGCCTATCCTAAATGCAAGACCATTGTTAAAATGCCGGTAGCGAAAAAAACTGATGAAAAAACGGGAGAAACGTCATCGGAAGAATAGTCCTTACATTCATGGGCACCGGGACTTCCCATGGAATCCCGATGATTGCCTGTCAGTGTCCCATTTGTACTTCGGCGGATCCCCGTGACAAACGCCATCGCTGCAGCCTGATGATCGAGTATGGTGGGGGGGTGGCGATTATCGATACTCCCCCAGAATTTCGACTCCAGTGCATTGCAAATAATGTAGCAACCGTTGACTCGCTGTTGTTTACTCATACTCACGCCGATCATATTTTCGGCCTTGACGACATCCGGCGTTTCTGTGCCCTGCAAAAACAGCGGATTCCCTGCTACGGCTCGCCACAGACTATTAAATCCCTCAAGACCATCTTTACATATGCCTTCGATTATGATCGTCCGATATTTTCCGAAATTCCCTATCTGACCGCAGTGGAAGTCAATGGTCCCTTCGATCTCTTCGGCCGGAAAGTCATACCCCTGGATCTTTTTCATGGACAAATAACGATCCTGGGGTTTCGAATCGATAATTTCGCCTACTGCACCGATTGCAGCGAAATACCGCAATCCACTCTCGACCAGCTTCGAGATCTGGATGTGCTGGTTCTCGATGCCCTTCGGTATACCCCTCATCCGACTCATTTCAATGTCGAGCAGGCACTGGCGGTCGTTCAAAAAATCAAACCCCGCCGCACTTATTTCACCCATATCGCCCATGAAATCCTGCACGCGGACCTGGAAGCCAAATTGCCGGAAAATGTTTTTCTAAGCTTCGACGGCCTGAGGCTGGAAGTCTAAATAAAACCGCAAATTTTCATCTTTCCAAAACTATTCCTGAACTAAGGACGTGTCAGGTCTGCCGCTACTGTAATGTCATGCAGCAGGAGGGCATTGTGGGCGTCGGCCAACAGCAGGGCAGCACGGGGTTGCTTATGCGAAAATTGCAGCGTCAGCTCCAGCGTATGGCGGCCAAGCGATAAATCAATGTCTCCAAACGTACCCTGCTCCGCCCGATGCGTCATAGGCGCGAAAATAGCATCCCGATAATTGAGCAGATGTTTCCCGTCCACCGCCAACGTCCCGCTGCCGTTGCTGGCCAGTATCAATCGAATCCGCATCGCGCGCGATAAATGAATTTGCGTGGATGCAGTCAGCGTTTCGCCAGGTTTGATTCGGATGCCGCCGTTGCGCAGCGGAAGAATAATCCGCTCGGGCTGCCAGAGAGTCTGTGCCCGGCGACCGTTGACGCTCATCTTCCATTGCCATGCACTGATCATCGGTATCTGCAGCTCATTGCGAACGCCGTTGTTCTCGAGTCGCAGTGTGATATGCTCGTCGTATTGTCGAATGTCGGCGGGCACGCCCAGCCGCACGAAAATGTCCCGACTTTCATTGCCCAATAGCGAAATCAATCCGATTTCACCCTTCAGCCGCTTCCAGCCGGTGGGCAAAAGAAGCTGAACATTCATCGACGCCCGATTTCTGGTCTGATTGGTGAACCGAAGGGTCATCGCAATATTTTCGCCCGGCACGAACGTCAAACCTTCCGGATAAATCGCTTCGATGCGCACCGGTTCGTCGGCCAGCAGGATACTGTCCGGCGAATCTTTCGTCTCAAAAACATTCAAGGCGTAATCGACATCCGTTTTGGCTGCCTTGGCGGCAAACTTCACCTTAGTCGAGCGGGCCTGAATCATTTTTTCCGCTAGACGAATTGTCAGGTCCGTCAGGCTGCCGAGCGTCCGCGGCGGATTGAGATTTTTCATGTACGGCAGTAGTTTGAGATCGTTGCTGACAGGCTTTTTCCACTCTTCACTGATTCCGTCAGGATCGACAATTCCAAGCAACGCACCGAGTGAAGCGCCACTGCAATCAGTGTCCTGACCGCAATTCACTGCAATGCAGATTGCTTCACCAAAATCTTTTCCCGCCAGCCAGCCCAGAACCGCGAACGCCAGATTTTGCGGCGTGTCGGTGAAATTTACATGACCGAAGTGCTGCAGAATCTTTTCCCTCACCGTCCGCCAGTCCTTGCATGTGCCGTACCAGTCGATCACTTTCCAGACTGCCTGTGCCACTCGGCTGGATTCGGGAATGGCCGACAATCCCAGGCTCAGCAGACGATCACGATCCTGAATCACGAACGCCGCAGATTCCATCACCGCCCAGAAGATTTCTCCCCAGATTCCTTCACCATCGTGGTCGAGAATTGCGTCTTCATATGCAAGCCGGCTCGCCAGTTCCGGATCGGCAGGAGCCATCGCCGCCCAAATTTCGCTTCGGATCGGACTGCCCATGCAGTCGCCGAAAAAATTGCTGTGATGACCACTGGCGGGGGGGTAGATACCACGGGCAAAGTTTGCCGTCGCCGATCCATATTCGTCCCACGGAAAATCCGTATGCGCCTGCCAGCCCTTCGCTAGGTCCAATCGGTTGATCCACGGACCATGCTTTTCCACCAGCAGAGCCCACAACACCTGCAGGTCCAGATCATCGTTCGGAACCGGCCCTTGCGGAATCGGATCGTAAAAAGTCAAATTCAGCGGTCCTTTTTGTCCTTCAAAGGGCTGCCCCAACGTTCCGCCGATCGCCTTGCCCATCCAGCACCCCAGAACTCGCTTGCGATAATCTTGTTTGGAAAGAATGATCATTGTGTCTGTTCCTTTATCTATGGTCGTGTTATTCTATCAAACGACTTCCGCAATGTTGAGCAAAAAACACCAGGACTTTTCATAACCACAGACTTGACCGCGCATGGGCATGAATGTAACATGATTGCACTATGATTAATTCTGTAACCGAACAAATATTGGCGCTGAAACGTGGCACGGAAGCCATTTACAGTGAACAGGAACTCCACAAAAAACTCGAAAAGTCCAAAGCCCAGGACAAACCCCTGCGGGTCAAACTTGGTATGGACCCGACCGCTCCCGACATCCATCTGGGACATTCGGTCGTTTTGCGAAAGCTCCGGCAATTCCAGGACATGGGCCACAAGGCCGTCCTGATTATCGGCGATTTCACCGCCATGATCGGCGATCCTTCCGGCCGAAGCAAGACCAGGCCGGTGCTTTCGCCCATTCAAATAAAGCAAAATGCCGAAACCTATTTTCAGCAGGCAGGAAAAATTCTTCTTACCGACGATGACCACTTGGAAATTCGCTACAACAGCTCCTGGCTGGCGGAAATGAAGTTCGCGGACGTCCTGAAACTTGCATCAAAATGACCGTCGGCCAGATGCTCAAACGTGACGACTTTCGAAAACGTTTCGAGCAGGAAACGCCGATCGGCGTGCACGAATTCATGTATCCGCTCATGCAAGGCTGTGATTCGGTGGTAATCGAATCCGATATCGAACTCGGCGGTACAGATCAGACGTTCAATAATCTCGTGGGACGCGACCTGCAGATCGAATCCGGCCAGCCGCCCCAGATCGTCATTGTCATGCCAATCCTTGTCGGCACCGATGGCGTCAATAAAATGAGTAAATCTCTCGGTAATTATGTTGGATTGAACGACCCGCCCAAACTCATGTTCGAACGCATCATGAGCATTCCTGATCAGGTCATGAAATCCTATTTCATTCTTCTGACAAATATGGACACGGCAACCATTGATACGCTTTGTGACCCCGCCAAAACGCATCCAAAGCAGGCCAAGGCTGTCCTTGGAAAGGAAATCGTCTCTATGTATCATGACGTCCAGGCTGCCCAGTGGGCCTGCGAGGAATTTGAACGTGTCCATGCCCAGCATCAATTGCCAGAGCAACTTCCGGAAGTCAAAGTCAGCGACACAAAACCCCAGATGCTGGCAAAATTTCTCGTTGAAATCAAACTCGTCCCAACCAATAGCGAAGGCAAACGAATGATTCAGCAGGGGGGCGTGCGAGTCAACGGCGAACAGATCAATGATATCAACGCAATGATCAGCCCCGAAAACGGAATGGTCCTCCAGGTCGGGCGACGAAAATTTGCCAGAATCATACTATAATTAATTGTCGATCGATTATTGTTGATTTCGAGGCAAAGTGTGTTCAATAAACTGCCGATATTATCGGACCCTGTGAAATATTCTGGGCTTTATATTTTCGATTTCGGGGATCATGTCGCCGTCGGTTATACCGCAGAGGAAATCGAGTTCCTGCTTGCGGATTCCCGCTACGCCGGCGGTAACGTGTATAAGATCTGTCATGCTCGTGCGGATGGAACTCTGGAAATCCGCGGTGCCAATCCGTTATCCTGGAATTTGATGACAGGCATGGTCTTTTGGTTTGATGACCTGACATCCGCAGTCAATGCTTTAAAAACGCTTCAGGCCCTGGCCGCCAAAATCGGACCGCCGGGAAATTTCGATCTGCTGGTTATTCATCATCCCGATGAAAATTATCCGTATTCCCTGATTATGAGATATATCAGCGAGTTGGAGGATATCTTGTCGGCATGGCTGCTGAAAATCGAATTTAATTGTGGTAAGTCGGTAGAAAGTGGCGCGAATTTGATTAGCGATTTATTAGCAAACAGCACCGAAATGCTTCGGGAGCAAATCGGTGCTGTGCCGTTTCGTCGTTCACGATCCAGGCAGGAAGTCCTGGATACTGTAAATCTATCTGTTCAGCGATAGGGGATTTATCCCTGGTTTTCTGCCGTCACCGGCTCACAGGCTGTTTCGGCTGCCTGTAAATTCTTTTTCCATTGCTGAACGTCCAATACTTTATCAATATCAAGCAGAATCTTTACGTTTTCTTTCGACTTGGCCAAACCCAGTATAAATTCACTGTTTACATCAGAGCTGAGTGGCGGTGGTGGCTCTATCTGTTCACTGCCGATATCCGATACTTCTTGGACCGAATCCACGATCGTACCGACCATGCCGCCGACATCAATGACTATAATACAGGTTTGTTCAGTAAATTTTACTTCCGGCAGACCGAATTTTGTGCGAAGGTCAATTACGGGTATGACTTTTCCTCGCAGGTTGATCACACCCTTCACATAATCAGGCATTTGCGGAACCTTCGTAATATCCATCAAACCGATAATTTCCCGTACCTTCAGAATCTGAACCCCGTATTCCTCGCGGTCGAGTTTGAATGTCAGGTATTTTCCACCCAGTGTAAGCTGGCTGGGATCATGTGTTGCATACGCTGTTTTCTGTGTTTGTGTTGCGGTCGATACCATTTTGTATACCTCCAGTTTAACAAGACTTTGTCGTATTTCTTTGTCCCCATATCAGGTATAGATAATTTCGGCAAAAAAAGACACATGCCTTTGGAGGAAATCGGTAATTTATTAGGTCCTATAATATATATTATGTTGCAACAACACAACACGCGGGGAATGGGTATGGGCGGTGCGGAGTGGTGGGGGGGTTGAAAAATTAGATCAAATGAATGAATTCTGGTCTGATTTTTCGATGATGATTATGAGTGCATCAAAAACTTCTTCCCCGCCAAAAACTGCATCCCTGAACGAAAGACTAAATATTTCTAACTGCTATGGTAAATGTCTGCAATTCTGGTGGGGACCTTTAACAGAGTAAGTGTCGTCATTTCTTGTAATCTATCTTTTTATAACGCATGGAGGCAAATATGCAATGGGCTGGAATGATATTTTTCGGGATTCTTCTTTCGTTGGTTCTTATCTCGCTGGCATCGTGG
>CAYMXC010000191.1:0-6127 GCA_964394135.1 uncultured Phycisphaerae bacterium | reverse complement strand
TACTTTCGGGAATATCAAGATCAATCAGATTGGTGAAGTCTACAAACAATCGACTGTTTCGTTTGATGGCGACAGTAAGGTCAGAATTTCCGTTCCTCGGCATGGTCTGCGCGTGCTGATTTTGGATTTGGGTGAAAAATAAGCTGCAAATCGCGAAAAAAAGTCTAGACAAATATTTGCTATTTTGGTAGTCTAATAAATATATATTTATATATTAATATGATAACGCTTAATAAGATATGACAATAAAAGGCAAAGTTAGTACAATAATGATAGCTCGTGAGACGGGATTATCCCAATCCGCGGTTTCCAATATTTTGAATAATTCACCTGATTTCAAGTATTCGGAGGAAACCCGTGATCGTGTACTTCGGGTGGCGGAGAAGATGGGATATTTTACCCATGCATTGCGGAAAGCGATCAAACGGCCTTTGAGGCAATTCGGTTTTGTCGTCAGTAATCCGGATACGCTTGAGACGACGTATATGAGTGAGATTATGAAGGGGCTTCGCCAGGCAGCATTCATGCATGGATTTCAATTTTTGTTTTGCGAAGCCGACTGGAAGCTGGGCGACGAGCAACAGGCAGAAGCGGCGACACGAAAGCTGATCAATCTGGTTAAAAGCAAGGTACTGGATGGACTATTGATCGACAAGGCCAGGTTTGGAAATGAACAGATGCAGCTTTTACAGGAGGAAGGAGTACCATTTGTTTGCATCAACGGCCGAATTCCGGATCATACTCTCGATATACATAAAGAGGCGAATTGGGTTTGTATCGACCATGCAGAGGGTGGGCGTTTGGCTACCGATTATCTTATTCGGAAAGGGCATCGTCGGATTGGCATGATCCATCCTGGTATTTCGGAATATCCGCAGTCGTTTGTGCCGGCATGTATTTTCCAGCGGTTAGTGGGATACGAGCAGGCGTTGAAAGCATGGGGGATAACAATTGATTCGGAATTGGTTCGGGAAGGATCTTTGACCGATCGCAATCTGGTGATCCAGGCTGTGGATTGCCTGGTATCGCTTGCAGATCGTCCGACGGCAATTTTTGCAGCAGACGATGCGATTGCAATTATTGCGATTAACCGTTTATGTCGGTTGGGGCTTCGCGTTCCGGAAGATATTTCGGTTATTGGTTATGGGCATTGGTCCGTGTCGTTTGTTGCGGATCCGATACTGACTACAGTTGATGTTCCGTGGTCGCGGATGGGCCAATTGGGAGCCGAAACGCTAATCAAGCTGATTGGCGGCGAGGATGCGGTAGAGCGATCTGTAGTTTTGCAGCCCAGGTTATGGGAAGGGGAGTCCGCAATCGCAATGAAGCCATATACAGGTGTCACAAAGGAAATCACAGATGGTGAATGATATGGTCACGGCGGACACATTAGCCTTTTTGGCCTGCCGGCGTTCGTCATTACGAACTCGCGATTACAAGTATGTTTAAGATGGTGGGTTTAACAGGGAGGCAATTTAGATGGCCGCAACAAAACGCGAAGAGGTTTTGAAGGTTATTGCCGGAGAAACGCCTGAGATTATTCCGACGATAGCGGAAGGGTTTATGGATGTGACGGTGGCCCGGGCTTTGGGAAATTTTCCAACCGGTGACGGATTGAAAGATGAAATCGCATTAACCGAACTGGTAAAGAAAAATGATTTGACCGTGGGGACCAATATGAATCCACGGACAATTGAACAGACGAGCGATCATCGTATCTACGAGTATGAAGGTGGGGCGCAGTGGATTGAGAAGTACAAACCGACCTTCTGTCGAGAGGCGATTAAGTATCCGGTCAATCAACCGGAGGACATTGGAAATCTGAAATTGCCCGATTATCATGATCCTTCCCGCTACGAGGGTATGGAAAGGGCCATTCGCGATCGGCGAGAAGCTGGATATTTCGTGCAGGGTTGTACGGGGGGGATCTGGTTGGGGTCGTATTATTTTTGTACCAGTTTCGATAATATTCTGACATGGATGGCGATGGAGGCAGAGGCGGCGCATCTCATATTCAATAAAGTGGGTACATGCGTATTGGCAGCGGCGGAAGAAATGCTGAAGCGTGGAGTTGATTCTGTTTTTATCTACGACGATTTGGGAAGCGGTCAATCACTGCTCTATTCCAAGGAGATGTATCGCGAGTTCATCAAACCATGGCATAAAAAACTGGCGGAGCTGTGTCACAGTTACGGCAAATATTTTCATATGCACAGTCATGGGCATATTCAGGATGTGATGGATGACCTGGTTGATGTCGGCGTCGATATTCTCAACCCTGTGGGGCCTTCCGATCATAACGATCTTGTTTTGTTTAAGCAGAAGTGGGGCGGGAAAATCACTTTTTTGGGCGGTATCTCGACCACGATTGCATCCATGACTGAAGATCAGATCGAACAGCACGTGGCCTCGGTTATGGAAGCGGGCTGCAAGGGCGGAAGATTCATGCCTCGAACGGAAAGCGGTATTCCTATGATGGAACCGGGCAAGGCGAAATTTTTTATCGACACTTTATATCGGTATCGTGTTCAACATGGAAAGGCGTAAAGAATGAATTTGTGCTTTGAGTCGAGAATGGATCTTAGTGGGAAATAAGGGGTTTTAGAGATGTTAGAAACTATTTTATGGAAACATGTGCCGGAATGGTGGCTGGTTCATCCCGATCATATTGCGAGGAAAGTTGAGCAGTGGGAAAAAGATTTCGGTTCATTTTTGAAGGTTCATCGCGCCCGGCAATTTACGGGCGAGACCATTTTTGCCCTGACGATTACCGATCCTGATGTTCCTGCTGATCGAAAAAAGTTGGCAGCTTTTCTCAATGTTCATACTATGGAGTACGGTGCGTGTGCGGGGATTATGAATTTTGCCTGCATGTTGCTTACGGGGCGTGATTTGTTAAATCGAGGTGTGCCGTTTGACGCCCAAGAATTTCGCAAACAGTTGATCGTTACTCTAATACCCGACAGCAACCCTCAGGGCAAGTTGCGGCTGCCATTTGCATTTACCGACGGCAGCCAGTTGGACAACACCGATGGCGATACGCTTCACAGGATTTATTATGGTGTCTGTCAGGGCAAGCTCTTTCGTCGTTGTCCTGCGTGGCGGATGAGCGAAGAACATGTTGAATTGACTGGGGCGATTTATGAAAAAATATCTGCGGACGATTTCGTTATTCCCGACATGGATCTGCGATCGACGGTTTTGCGGATGCTTGATGGGCTGGGGTATCAATATCACTATCAACTTGTTGGTCACATGCATCAGGCAGAATTTCTCGACATAGAGGAAAACTGCTATTGTGCGACATCGATCGAACCGTGGATCAGTCCGCCCATGCAGGAATTACAAATCGAGTGGGCAAACAGGGTGATCGACAGTTGGCGGAAGGCAGGCGGCAGGCCTATTTCGCAGATCGATCATCATAAGTGGGGTGCTAATACGTGGGTCACTGAACCGGCTACCGGTTTTGTTTGCAAGATGGGCATGGATTTTACCACCCTTCGATTTAATTGTCCATCGATTATTATGGAGACTCAAATGAATGATCCGAAGACACCGCCGGAGGAGCAGATGCGGTTGACTTCGGTTGCCATCGAAGAAAGTGTGCGTTTTCTGCAGGCGGACGGACGTTTCCAGAGGTAATTTATCCATGGTCCATATTGTTACAACCTGGGATACCGAGTCGCCATGCAGAAGCCTGTTTCAATCGCAGGTCTGCTTTCAGCGAGACTGGGTCGATGCGAGCAATCTGGTGATGGAAACGTGCGAACGGTATGGGGTTCCCTGCACCTTTATGGTTAATGCGGGTGAAATCGACTATTGGCAAAATGAACGTCCGAATGGGGAGCAGGTGGTCCGAGAGATGGCGAATCGCGGTCATGATGTCGAATTGCACATTCATACCGCATGGGCCTTCTGGTGGTGTGAGAACAAAGACCCATATTATAATCCGGAACTGGATTTGCTCGACGACGGTATCAGGCGGTTTCCCGTCGGTTTGCCAGATGTGCCGTGGACTTAGCGGTTTTTCTCCGCAAGGGACTGGACCGATTGGAACTGATGATAGGTGTTCGGCCGACATGTTATCGCGATGTCCATTATGACATAAACGATCCTCGTGTTTTTTTTCACTTTGGAAGGAAGATATTCGGTCCGACTGGACGCTTCAGCGTGGAGTATGGAGCAATTTGGCCCGCACATTACCGACATCTATGGTTAGTGCCGATTCGCTGCCCAATGATGCCTATTGGCCGGACCTTATGGAGGTTCGTGCCCCTGCAGGAAAAATCGGCTGGCCGGTTTTGGAGGTACCCAGCACAATTATGGAGTGTTCCGGTCAGCGATTCGGTTTTCAGGTTGCGATCGAACAATTGACGGCTGCATTCGACGCCTGGTACGAGTTTGTTCGGAATAGACCATCCGCCATATGCGTTTTTCTGAATCATCAGAAGCGGGAAATTTTCGACGCGGATCGTCGCGATAAACCGTGGACGCCGGCGGGGAAAAATATACTGCAGAATATGGGCCGATTTTTTGAATATGTTCAGAACCGATATATTGCCAATGGATTACCGGTGAAATTTTCCACGGCGAGAGAGGCGACGGATGATTTCATTCGGAATGTTCCTCCGCCGGCTGTTCCGGAAGAATTGAATGTCATGGGAAGTGATTATGCTTGAAGTGCCCAAAACCAATTCCAGGAAAATTGTTCAACAGGCCATGTCGTTTCAAACGCCGGATCGTTTGCCGGTGTTTGACGGATTTTGGGGCGAGTTCGTCGATCAGTGGCGGGCGAGGTATGGAATGCCGGATGCGGCGAACATCGAGGATTATTACTGGGTGGACCTGAAAGTTCCGGTAGCCGACGAGACGTTTTTTCCAAGTCGGATACGCGAGGTCAGGCGAGAGGGCGAATTTGTTCTGATGGATGATGGCTGGGGCCGGATCATTCGCACCAAGCCTGGGACCTATTTCAGCGAGCCGGTGGAAAGGCTTTTGGTCGAGCCTCGCGATCTGGACAAGATTCGTTTCGAGCCAGCAAACCTCGATAGCCGTTATAGCGACTTTGTTCGTGAAGCGGAGTATCATCATGGTCGCGGGCGGGCTGTTTTTGTCAAGGTCGGCGGGCTGTTTATTCGCGGGACGTTTTTCCGCGGTGAGACGGAATTTCTGATGGACCTGGTTGAGGACAAGTCGTTCGCCCGCGCAGTGGTTGAGAAAATGGAGGACCATTTTCGCGAGGTTGGTCTAGAATCGCTGCGTCGCGCGAAAGCGTATGATTTCGGCGTGTGGATTTACGACGACATGTGCAATATCAATGCCCCCATGTTCTCGCCCGATACGTTCGCGAAGGTGATTTTGCCGTCCTATCGACGGATGATTTCCGCTTTCAAAGCGGCGGGGGCGCGGTGGGTGTGCCTTCATTGCGACGGAAATCTGATGCCGTTTCTCGATTTGCTGGTCGAGGCTGGGTTCAATGGAATCAATCCGGTGGAGCCCGGGGCGGGCATGGACGTGGTGAAATTGATCGAGAAATACCATAGACGATTGTGTTTCATCGGCGGGATATGTAATACACACGTTCTTCCCAGTGGGGATGCGAACAGGATTCAGCAGCATGTGGACGCGGCGGTGCGGGCCGGTCGAAACGGAGGGCTGGTCATCGGAACCCATTCCATCGGCCCGGATATTTCTTTGGAAAGTTATGAACTTTATCGGCGGATCGTCGCCGAGAAAGGTTTTTACTTAAGATAGGATATTTGTGAAGAGGTTGGTCAATGAAATTTAAATGTCAGGTTCCTGAAGTTCTAGATATAGGCGAGCAGCAGCGGATTTACGATTCTGCATTAGGTCTTTTAGCTCAAGTTCCCTTGAGAGCCGACGGCACGGAGGAGTTCATCAGGCTCTGTCTGATTTCGGCTGTCGTGTCGACGATAAAAAGATTTATTTTCCAAAAACCGTTATAGACAAATTACTCGATCGGATTCGTGTGTATAAACAGCAGATTTCCGTACAGTCGATGCCGGAACTCGGTGCTAAAATTCTCCCGGGAATTTCCGGCCAGGGTTCACTGATTGCCGATACCACGACCGATCAAATTCGCGACGCGACTACCGCCGATCTGGCA
>CAYMXC010000190.1:3077-6180 GCA_964394135.1 uncultured Phycisphaerae bacterium | reverse complement strand
TTCGCTCGTTCGTTCATTCACATGACCTCAATATTATTCAGCAAATACACTAAAACTATATCGAAATGAAACCAAATGAGCCAGATATTTCCATCGCCGGAAATCCGCCGGAAAGCCCACCCCCGCATGCCGAAAATAAAACCGAAATTCAAAGGATCACATGCCGTCGCTTCGCCTGAAAACCTGTCGAAAGCAGAAAATTGTAACCAGAATAATAGCCGACCACGATCCGAGCATGAACATCCAGCCGAATTTATTCATATTATTACCCTTTACACCATGAAAGTTTAACTTTTTCGCGATCTCGTAATACGCGCCACGGTCCTGCCAGGACAATCTTTGGAAAAAACGGGTCGACCGGCTCAACATCAGTCAACCAGATGAACGTCGCGTAACGACAATCCATTCGCTGAAGCCAATATTCTTCATCCGCCATGATATCATGCTGAAACTCGAATTTCAGCCTTTCGATTTTTTCCGGCGTCAAATTTTCATGGTATTTTACCTCGTCGACACGTCCCCTGGCGCGCACAGGGCCGCCAGCCATTTTAAACCAAATGATATCACCCGGAGCAACAACGTGAAATGGGACAAGCCTTCGACGGGAAAAACGGCTCTCTAACAATTTGACGCCTCGCAGAATAGCGTCAAGATAAGGTTCCTTCACCACGGCCAGATGGACGTTATTGGCGATCCTGTGTCTCCTTATCCAAACACAGCCAGCAGCATACTTCGACTGAAAACGGCAAGACTCCCCCACCCGATAAACAGCGCGATCAGGCCGGCCGCACAAACAGCCACCACGACCCCCGACAGAGCGGGTGTAGACATCACCGGTAGTTCCGACCGTTCAAAATAAATCGCCCGCGCGACCTTCATGTAATAAAAGAGACTCAGCAGCGTATTGATCAAAATAGCCAATACCAGAATCGTAATACCCTTTTGCCAGAGCGCAGCGATGAGAATCCATTTCACGGCAAAGCCCGCCAGAGGCGGCAGACCCACCAGCGAAAACAAAAAGAACATCATCATCGCAGCCAGGAACGGATTTCGCGTGCTCAGACCTGCAAAATTTTTCAAATCGTCCCCGCCTGTCTGCTTTTCGATCAGGCCTGTTACCGTAAAGGCTCCAAGATTCATCAGCAGATACACGATAATGTAGGCAACCACCGCAGCCACTCCGCTGATGTCGGAAAGGATCAAAATCCCCGCCACCATGTAGCCCGCGTGGGCTATGGATGAATACGCCAGCAGGCGCTTCACGCTCGTTTGCCAATAGGCCGACAGATTCGCCACCGTCATCGTCACAATCGCGATTACGGTGAAAAAGAGTACCATCCTGTTATTGAAAACATCATCGGCAAACCAGCCAAGCGTCTGTACAAACCTGGCCAGCGCGATCAGCGCAGCCGATTTCGACCCCACGCTCAGCCACGCCGCCACGTCCGCTCCCGCCGCCTCGAAAACGTCCGGACACCAGAAGTGCACCGGAACGAGCGAAATCTTGAACGCGATACCGGTCAGAAGACAAATAAGGGCAACCAGCTCGATCAACTGGATGCCGTTGCCCGAAATCCGCAGGGCAATCTCTTGAAAATCGAAACTGCCGGTCAGACCGTAAAGAATGGAAATGCCGTAAATCATAATCGCCGAGCACACCGCACCGAAGATAACGTACTTCGCTGCTCCTTCCGCCGACTTGCTGCTGAATCGCCGAAAAGCCACCAATATATACGACGGCATGGACGCCAGTTCCACCGCAATAGCGAAGAAAATCAGATGTCGCGACGAAGCCAGCAGAATCATCCCTACCAGACTCCCAAGAATAACGCACAAGAACACAGGCCATTCCCAGGCTGTCCGCGACCACAGCGTCACCGACACCATCAGCACCCCGCCCAACGACAGACATAGAAATATCGACATGAACAGCGATAACCGGTCAAACAGAATGCTGCCGTTGAGGATAACAGGAGGCATAACCATAAGATCCGGCGCAACCAACCACCGGCGAGCCCATAGAACGGCTGAGGTCAGGCAAAAACCGATGATGATCACAAACAGCAGCTTCATCCCTTCCCGATCCATTGTCAGTGAAGCGACAAGGATCAATCCTATCGCCAAAATAGGGATCAGGACGGGCAGAAGCATCTCCATTTCTATCATTTGGGGTACGTACATATTGAACAAGGGCTTAGCCTCTCCATCACTTCAACAGCAATAAAATATTGTTCAGAGTGCCATAGGTAAATTGAAGCATCGTCTGCCAGGGCAGCACGCCCAGGGCAATCGCCAGCAAACCCATCGGTGCCATGACCGTAATCTCCCTCGCTGTGATATCGGGAAGCTTCTCATATTCCGGCTTCGGCGCACCCAGGTATACCCGCTGGATCGCCCAGAGGATATACCCTGCAGTCAGAATCATGCCGGAAGCTGCGATTAGCGTCAGCACACGAGCGCCTGTGGCGCCCAGGATTGTTGATTGCCATGTGCCCAGGAGAACATAGATTTCCCCGATAAATCCGCAAAGGCCCGGCAGACCCATTCCGGCAAAAAAGCCCAGAATCGACAAACCCGTATAAACGGGCATCTGCGTCGCCAGACCGCCGAGGCGGTTGATGTCGCGATGATGGACCCGGTCATAAATCACGCCGACCAAAAAGAACATGGCCGCACTGCTGATCCCGTGCGAAACCATCTGGAACATGGCGCCCTGAAATCCTGCCTTGGTCAGCAGGGCAATACCCAGAAGCACGTATCCCATATGCGAAATCGACGAGTAGGCCACAAGCTTTTTGAAGTCGGTCTGAGCCATCGCACACAACGCACCATATATGATATTGATCGTCCCCAGAATACCCAGCGACCACGCCATCACTTGCCACGCCGCAGCATGCGGCAAAATTGGATAACTCAATCGCAGCAGGCCGTAACCGCCCATCTTCAAGAGCAAGCCCGCAAGAATCATACTGATCGGAGTCGGAGCTTCAACGTGCGCGTCCGGCAGCCATGTATGGAACGGGAAAACAGGTATCTTCCCCGCAAAACCGATATACAGCAAAACGAAGCATGTGATCCACATAAATACTTGGCCCGCAAAACT
>CAYMXC010000190.1:0-3067 GCA_964394135.1 uncultured Phycisphaerae bacterium | reverse complement strand
GGGCGAGCTCAGCTCAACCCGCTTGAACGTGTGTTGACCATTCAGGTTGCTGGCAAAGTAAAACCACAACATCACGATCAGCATCAGGACGCTGCCCAGAAGCGTATACAGGAAAAATTTAATGGCGGCGTATTCCTTCCGCGGACCGCCCCAGATTCCAATCAGGAAATACATCGGAAGCAGAGTCAATTCCCAGAAAACATAAAAGAGGAAAAAATCCAGCGCGGTAAATACGCCAAGCATGCCCGTTTCGAGCAGCAAAAACAGAATGAAATAGCCCCGAATACCCTTGCTGATATTCCAGCTGGCCAGGCAGGCCAGTGTGCAAATCAGCGTCGTCAGCACCACCAGTGGAAAACCGATTCCGTCCACCGCCACCAGATAGTCGATATTGAAGCCCGCCGAATGAATCCACTCGGCTTTGTTGATCAGCTTGAAACCGTGAGAGTAGTCCTGCCCGAAAATCGTAACATCGGGCTTGGAAGTCCGTTCCGGTGCCCGGAAGTGCGGAAATATCTGTAGCGAGAGCAGAAAAGTCAGCAGGGCAAAAACAAGGGCCGTATGGCGGACAATCCGCTTCGGCACCACCAGCAACACCCCAGCTCCGATCAGCGGCAGAAAGATAATCCAAGATAAAAGCCACGTTTTCAGCATCTGCGTTTATTCTCCAGTTATCCTTACATCATAATTGCAACAAGGATCACTATCGCCGCGACCGTTGCTGCCGCCAGCACGTAATTGCGGACTCGCCCGGTCTGACCCTTCCTGGCCAGATTGCCCCCGGCCAGGGCCAAACTCGCCGCACCATTGACTGCCCCGTCGACGCCACGGTTATCCAGCGTATTGCCGCTGAACAAGGCGGTATTGACCACCCACCGCGCCGAGCCGTCAGCGATGCCGTCGAGTACAGTCTGATCGAACCACTTGCCGAATGCAGCCAGCTTCAAAACAGCGGCGACAACCGTCGCACGATAGATCTCATCAAAGTAGAACTTGTTCACCAGCAACCGATACATCGGCCCGAAGGCCTCAGCCGCCCGCTTGGCCGAAATCACCCGCCAACTGTAGACCATGAACGCCATGACAAAACCGCTGACCATCGCGATCGTCGCTATAATAGTCGCCATCGTGTGAATTCCATGCTCACCATGGCCGATCGATTCGACCGCACCAGAGTGAGCTGATCCGCTCTCATGCGAAATATGCCCGCCATCAGCCTTGGCCTGCTCCGCCATCTGCCAACTGATCGCCCACGTCGGCTGGGCACCGCTGATCAATCCCGCCAGGCCCCGTCCACCTTCATATTTATAAACGCCGTTACCCTGAGCAATCCGCTGCGGCATCTGACTGAACCACCCCACACCTATCGTCAGCACTGCCAGAATCGCCAGCGGAATCCACATCACCTTCGGAGACTCATGGGCATGATGAAAAACATGCTCGTCCCGCGCCTCGGTAAAAAACGTCAGCAGATACACCCGCATCATATAAAAGGCCGTAATGGCCGCCGCCACGCAGGGCAGAATCGCCAGCAACCAGTGCCTGTTGTTTTCATAACTGAATCCGATCGCCGAAGCCAGAATCGCATCCTTGGAATAAAATCCGCTCAGGAATGGAAAACCGGCTATTGCCAGTGTCGCAATCAGGAACGTAACGCTCGTATCGGCATGCGGCTATGCAGTCGGCCCATCTTGCGAACGTCCTGTTCGCCCCCGCAGCCGTGAATCACACTGCCCGATCCGAGAAACAGCAGAGCCTTGAAACACGCATGAGTAATCAGATGAAATAAACCAGCCACCCATCCGCCCAAACCGAGCGCCAAAATCATGTAGCCTAATTGGCTGATCGTGGAATACGCCAGAACGCGTTTGATGTCCGTCATCACAATAGCAATCAGGGCACTTCCGATCAAAGTTATTCCGCCGATATAAGCGATAAAAATCAACGCCGTCGGAGTCAGAATCGGAAAGATTCTTCCGACCAGGTAAACGCCGGCCGCCACCATTGTCGCCGCGTGAATCAATGCACTCACCGGCGTAGGACCTTCCATCGCATCCGGTAGCCAAACATGAAGTGGAAACTGCGCGCTTTTTCCGACAGCTCCGAAAAACAGGCAAATACCTGCGAAGGTCAGCAAGCCCTCGTGCCCAGCGAACGATCCCGAACGAACCGAAGCGAACACTTCCTCAAGATTCACGCCGCCCGTCATCGCCAGCATGACGGCGATACCAACAGTAAAGAGAAAATCGCCAACGCGATTTGTGATGAACGCCTTTTTAGAAGCATCGGCCGCGCTCTTTCGCTCGTACCAGAACCCGATCAGAAAATAACTGCAGATGCCGACTAGTTCCCAGAAAATAAATAATCCCACCAGCGAATCGGACAGAACCAGCCCGAGCATCGAAAATGCAAAAAGGCACAGATACGTGAAAAAAAGATGAAAACGCTTGTCGCCGTGCATATAGCCGACGCTGTAAACGAAAATACAGCTTGCCACCACGCTAACCATGGTAAACATGACGATCGTGAGATTATCGACGCGAATTCCGGCATAAATCAGCGTGTCACCAATGTTGAGCCAGGGCAATCGAATGGCCTGTACCTGCCGCGCTGCCGGCTCGCCCGCTACCCAGTGAACCGCAGTCCACACCGCAATCGCCGCCGTCGCGATCATCAACGCAGATGCCAGCATGCCCGCCCGTGGCTCTCCGATCCGCCGACCGAAAAATACCAGCACGATAAATCCCATCAGCGGCAAAAAAAGTCCGATTGTCAATAAATATGATGCGACCATTGGTATATCCGCATTTATCCTTTCAACTTGTCACCGCGATCGATATCGATACTGGCAATGACATGATAGAAATTAAGAAAAATCGCCAGGGCCACCGCTGCCTCAGCCGCCGCCAGAACAATCACAAAAATTCCAGCCGTCTGGCCCGAAATACCGCCGATCCCGTATCGGCTGAATGAGATCAGATTCAAATTCGCGGCGTTCAGAATAAACTCCACTCCGATCAGAACGGCAATCGCATTCCGCTTGCTGATCACAACGGCCAATCCCAGC
>CAYMXC010000189.1:0-6191 GCA_964394135.1 uncultured Phycisphaerae bacterium | reverse complement strand
CTATTTTTTTGCGCGTCAGTTGTTTCATCGGGGATGTTGGATTATTCAAAATTATAATTTTTTGTTGTGGACATTGCATGTAAAGCAGTGTAATATATGAATGGTTTTCAGTCGAACGAATCTAGGGCTAGGCTTGTATATTTCTTGCTTCTCCTAATTTCCGATCTCGACCCTTTAAACCTTCTGGGCCGGAATGTCGGCCTCTTTCAGTGCGACCTGGAAAGTAAAAATTGGGGTCCAAATGCCTAACATGGGAGTTTTTACTATGGGCAAGAAATTGTATGTCGGAAACATGAGCTATGACGTTGACAATGCAGCGCTTGAACAGTTGTTCACAGCACACGGAACGGTGGAAAGCGCTCAGGTTATCACCGACCGGATGACCGGCCGAAGCAAAGGTTTCGGTTTTGTTGAAATGGGCAGCGACGAAGAAGCTGCTGCTGCAATCAGTGCATTGAACGGCAAGGAATGCAATGGGCGAGCACTGACAGTGAATGAAGCCAAGCCCCGCGAAGATCGCGGCGGCAGTCGCGGCAGAAGCTTCGGCAATCGCAGCGGCGGGTTTGGTCGGGGACGTTAATCGTTTTTTTCCACAAATGAAAAGAGGTCGCCCAACGGCGGCCTCTTTTTTTTTATACAACAGTGGTGTGATAGTCTGTTATACATTTTCGGCCGTAATCTGCCGATATTCCATTTGGCCACTGTGATGCACCTACCGATTGATTTCAATACCGGCGTATTCGACGGCCATATTAAAGATGCAAAATTAAGAAAAAAGACTGCGGGGGGATTAAAATTAATCAAATAATTAATATCATCTTCTGCGAAAAATCTTTAACATCTCGAACCATGCATCCAGCACTTGAATTTGAATTGTACCAATGCACGGGTGAAGCTTGTACACGATCAATATAAATAGAAATATAGAAATTAATGATTTTTGATATAAATTACCGAAATATTATTATCAGCAGTTATGGTTTACACAGAAAAGTAAAAATGAACTGACGTGCCATGCTCCATAATTTCGAAGAAGATTTCTATCGGTTTTATTGGCTTTGTCGTACATGTTATTTTTGACTTAGATTTCGGTTTTATTTGAGACGGCCATTGTGCCGCCTGGGGTGGTACGCAACGTTTACCGTATCTGATTTCTTGTGTCGGCGTCGCTGATTGTGGGTTTATTTTTGGGTGGACTGTTTTGTGGTGGGATTAAAGATATAACTTAAAGTTAATTTGAATTGCAAGAATATGTTAATCATCCTGGAGTAAGCAATGTCACGGGGCGAACCGTTAATTCGGCAGTGGAATTTACTCAAAACCATACAGAACCATCGGTTCGGTATCAGCACCGATGAATTGGCTCTGCGAGTCTCGTACAGTAAACGCCAGGTTCTGCGGGATTTAAATGTCCTTCAACAGGTAGGATTTCCCATCAGTTTCGAAATTCGTGACGGCGGCAGAAAGTTCTGGAAACTTGCGCCGAACTTTATTGAAAAAGAAGGTCTGATCCTATCTGTGACCGAAATGCTGAGTTTGTTTTTGAGTCAGCAACTGCTCTCGCCGCTGGGCGGAACGGAATTAGGCAGCGGGCTTTCGACCGCTATGGAGAAAATCAAGGCGCAACTGTCCGCCAAGGCATTAAATTATTTCGAAGACCTCGACAGTACTCTGCTGGTCAAGGCGTCGGGGTTTCACGACTACAGTGATCAGGATAAAGAAATTCGAATTATCAATGAGGCGATTACTGATGATCGCGAACTGGTGATTCGCTATCGTCCTGCCGGTAAACGTTCTGTTTGGGAAAGCCGATTTCAGCCCTATGGCATGATTTTTAACGACGGTGGACTCTATTGCGTTGGTAAGGTATTAAAAGACGATGATGTCCGAACGCTGAAAGTCGAGCGGTTCTGCGGCCTCCAGCTGACGGATAAAACATTCGACAAGCCGAAAGATTTTTCGCTCCGGCGGTATGTCAGGGGCGGATTCGGCATCATCGCCGACGGCGAGCTGACGACCATTCGCGTGAAATTCACCGGCTGGGCGACTTCGAGTGTCCGCGAGAAGCTCTGGCATATCTCGCAGACCATTGTGGAAGATTGCAGTGATTATCTGATTGCCGAATATCATCTGAACAATCGAGTGGAATTCAAACGCTGGCTTCTGGGCTATGGGAAACACGCCAAGGTCCTTGCTCCAAGCGAGTTTCAGAAGGAAATTCTGGATGAACTACACGCCATGCAAGCGCAGTATCTTAGCACCCATTGCACATAGCTGTCATAGATGGATTTAGTAACGCGCCCGAGAAGAGTCGAACTTCCGACCTGCGGTTTAGGAAACCGCTGCTCTATCCATCTGAGCTACGGGCGCCCAAATTATTCATGCATTATGTTATTATATAATAACTTTACCGGATGAAGGGAAAGTTTGCAAGAAACATACTGTCAGCCATGGTCGGGAAAATCAGGATATCAAAAGACGTAGGTATAAATGTTACGAGGTGGAATTTTGCAGTCATTTTTCCTTGATGCGGCAGGGCTGCAGCGGTAATATTCCGTGTATGAAAAACATCGCTGTGATATCAATATTGTGGGTTATGATCGGGTTGGTTCTGGTTGGTTCTGGTTGTCAGCATCCGCGTGAGCCGATTCAACCTTCGAGTAGAACACTTGTAATCAACAAGAGTCAAATTGACATAGTATGGGACGAGACACTTGATGTTCTGCGGGAACATTATTTTGTTCCCGACCGACAGGATCGTCGTGCGGGCCTGATCGTCAGCTATCCGACAGTATCCAAGCAATGGTTTGAATTCTGGCGTGACGATGCGCAGGGGTGTTATCAGGTAGCTGAGAGTTCTCTGCACAATATTCGCCGATCTGTAGAAGTGAAGTTTGTACCTGCCAAGGATCGTTATGAAATACGAATGACGGTATATATTCAGCGAAAAAGTCAGCCTCAGCGGCAGATAACCACCTCTTCGGGGGCATTTCAAATTTTTCGGGACAATGCTCCTTTGTATATCAGCGGACAGTCTGCCGATCGGAACGAGATCGTCGAGTGGGTGAATGTTGGGGAGGATGTCCGATTGGCCAATTACCTGCTGGGGCGGCTTGAGCGTCGCCTGCCGGAAGGTTAGGAAATTTGCTTGCGTTCAGAAGTAATGTTGGAAGTCCGGTCATAATATTTTATTTTTTACCTTTATCTGTAAATGTATGTCGTTGATCGGTTGGTTTCATGAGCGAACGAAGAGAAAGTGAGGTAGCAAGTCGCTTTTCCCCATCGAAGGAACATAGTGCAATTCTGGATCGTCTTACGGAGCAGGAGCGGGTTCTGATCCTTTGCAACGATCAACTTTACGATGGTCGATGGGATTTGCTTTTGCACGATCTTGTAGAGCGGCTGGAAGGTCGGTCGTATGTTTTCAAGCTTGGCGACCGTATTCACGAGGATATCGAACGTGTGAAGAGACTGATGCAGATCGAGATTGACAACGATATCAAACTCAGCGATTATGTGAAACTTTGAAAGATAGTATGTATTTTAGAGAAACGATGGATTCCCGCATTCGCAGGAATGGCAGCAAAAAGCTGGCGTGGATGACGTTAATAGAAGGAAGACGGTGCGTCGCTATGTGCCCTGCCGGATGAGGTTTTCATGTAATAACAGGAGGTTAATCAATGTCGAAAGCACCGATTAAAACGGCGTTAATCAGCGTTTACGATAAAAGCGGCGTTCTGGAGTTTGCCCGTGGTCTTGCGGCGATGGGGATTCGGATCATCAGTACGGGAGGGACCGCCCGATTGCTGGAGGAAAACGGCATCGAGGTTGTTCCCGTGGAAGATGTAACCGGTTTTCCGGAAATGATGCACGGGCGAGTCAAGACGCTGCATCCGAAGATTCACGCTGGGATTCTTGCGGATCGCGACGTTCCGGAGCATGTTCAGGCCATGAAGCAGCACCAGATCGATCCCATCGACCTTGTATGCGTGAATCTATATCCATTCGTCAAGGTGACGTCGAAGCCCGAGTGTACGTTGCCGGAGGCAATCGAAAATATCGATATCGGCGGGCCTACGATGGTTCGCGCTTCTGCCAAGAATCACAAGCACGTGGTGATCGTTACGTCGCCCAGCCAATATTCGCCGATTTTACAACAGCTTCAGGAGAATCACGGGACGATCGATTCGTCAACTCGTCTTCGTTTGGCCATCGACGCATTTCGCATGACAGCAGAATACGATTTTCATATTTTTAACCATCTCGGTCAGCACGACACTTCAGGCGTCAAATGCGCTTCGATTTTTCCGCATGAAATGATGTCGGTTTATTCACATCAGCTTGATTTGCGGTATGGCGAGAATCCGCACCAGAAGGCAGCGTTGTATCTGGATACTCGTCGCGTTGCCGGCGGATGGGGTGGGATCAAGGTGCTGTCGGGCAAGGAGCTGTCGTTTAATAATATTGTCGATGCGAACGCGGCATTGGAGTTGTGCATGGAGTTCACAGCGAAGCCGGCGGTCTGCATTATCAAGCATACCAATCCGTGCGGGGTGGCTATCGACGACAATATCGTGGAGGCCTATCGTCGTGCCTATCTTGGCGAGCCCAACGCAGCGATGGGTGGGATTATCGCGGTAAATCGTCCGGTTGAATCCGATTTGGCGGAGGCGATTGTAGATTCGCTTTCGCGCTGGGGCAAGGCTGCTGGTGCGGGAGCGTTTTTTGCGGAGATTATTATTGCACCGAAATTCACATCCGAGGCGTTGAATATTTTGACTACCCGCAAGCCGTGGGGCAAAGACGTTCGACTGCTGGAAGTTTCGGATTGGACGGGCAAGGAAAGATTGATTCTTTCCGAGGATGTGGAAGCGAACTGGGATATCAAACGAATTCGTGGCGGGATTCTGGTTCAGACTCGTGACGATCTTGGCCTCAACGAAACGGAGTGGAAAGTTGTCAGTGATTCTCAGCCGACGGAGAAACAAATGGCCGATATTCGTTTTGCCTGGCTGGTTTGCAAACATGTCAAGAGTAACGCGATCGTTCTGGCCAAGAATCAGACACTTCTGGGCGCCGGGGCGGGCCAAATGGCAAGGATCAACAGTGCACGTCTGGCATGCGAATTTGCAGGTAATGAAACGCATGATTCCGTTATGGCATCGGATGCATTTTTTCCGTTTCGGGATTCGATTGACCAGGCTCACAAGGTTGGCATTAGCGCGATCATCGAGCCCGGCGGGTCCAAGCGTGACGGGGAAGTGATTCAGGCTGCCAATGAGCACAAGATCGTTCTGATCTTTACCGGCACACGACATTTCCGCCATTGATAACGAGCGACGGAAATAAATAAAGGGAAAAGCGGATGGAGCGAGATAAACTGCGCGATTGGTTAAAAGTCCATCTGGCGGTGGGGGTTGGCCCCAAACGATTTCGTATGCTGATGGATGCGTTCGGAAGCCCGGATCGCATCATTCGTGCGACTTTGTCTGAATTGAAGGAAGTTCCGCATCTTGGCCCTGCGACGGCGAGTTTGATTTATGAGGGTTTGAAATCGGTCGATGCGGAAGGTGAGATTCGGTCGGCGGAAAGTGCTGGTGTGAAGATTGTTACCATAAGTGATCCTGCTTATCCTGAACTTCTTCGGACATGTCCTGACCCACCATCGGTCATTTATGTCAAAGGTGAATTGCAGGAAATGGACAAACTTTCGTTGGCGATTGTAGGGACTCGCCGGCCGACAACCTATGGGTCTGAACAGGCGTACCGTTTTTCATTTCTTCTAGCTCAGGCGGGTTTTACGGTGGTTTCTGGTTTGGCCAGGGGCATAGACGGGCAGGGTCATCGTGGTGCGCTTCTTGCCGGTGGGCGAACGATCGCAGTGCTAGGGTGCGGATTGAATCATATATATCCGCCGGAACATGCCGAACTGGCGGATCAAATCGTTTCGAAGGGCGGTGCGCTAGTGACGGAATTCGCCATGGATGTTGCGCCGCAGGCTGGTAATTTTCCAGCTCGCAATCGTATCGTTGCGGGGATGACTCTTGGGACGTTTGTCGTGGAGGCTCCGATGCAAAGCGGCGCACTTATAACAGCGTCACTGGCTACCGAATACAATCGTGAAGTATTTGCGTTGCCTGGTCAGGTCGATCAGCCGAATTTTGTCGGATGTCATCATCTAATCAAGGAAG
>CAYMXC010000188.1:0-6236 GCA_964394135.1 uncultured Phycisphaerae bacterium | reverse complement strand
CAGCCCCGTATAGTACACGTCATATCCACCACCAGACCAGCCCGCAAGATAAACTCGATTCCCATCCCCGTTGAGCGATGTGAGCGTCCGTTGAACAATCTTCTTGATCGCAGCCTCATCCTCTCGCTGACGTGCGATCTGATCCGCCGCGTCAAGCGTTCGATTGGAATCAGTCGCCTTCAAAACCGGTGCCACCACGATCAACCCACACTGTTCCGCCAGCCCACGCCATTCGTGAATCTGAGACCACGCCGTATCATACGGATTGGTCCCGTGGCACGTAACAACAATCGGCCACTTCTGATCATTGTTATGCCACGACGGAACATATAGATAATATTTATACCCGCTCTCCGTCTCGCTGAGCTGATCAGTATAGCCCGGAACTCGGTTGATATTCACAGGACAGCCGACCATCATCCCCGAAATCAGAAGGCAAAACAAAAATCCGATAACTCGCAACGTCAAAGCGATTTTCAATGTATTTCGTTCGATCATCTATTCTCTTGTCCCTTGCTTGCTACTTACTGGTCAACGCTTGTATGATATTCACTACAATCGAAAGCAGGAACAAAATCAAGAGAATTACGGTCGCCATCTTCCACGTCGTCACTTCGTTGGGGCCTTTACCCTTAACAATCGGGCCGCTATTGACCGAAGGTGGCATCGCCTCTTCACCTTCTCCCAGATGAGCCAACTGGCTCATATCGAAAATCTTCCGCGCATGAATCGGCGGCCGACCCTGGCGAACCGCCATCAGATCATCCAGAAGATCCTGCGTCGTTTGATATCGGCCGTTGCGGCCCCGCGCCATCATACATTCAATAATCACCGCGCAGCCGATCGACAATTCAGGATTCAAATGATCCGGCGGTGTCAACTGCTCCCGAAGATGTTTCAGCATCACAGCCGTCGGATTCGCCGCCTCGAACGGAACACGACCCGTCACCATGTGATAAAACGTCGCCCCAAGCGAATAAATATCGGCCCGAAAATCGATCTCGATCTCCCCACGAATCTGCTCCGGGGAAATGTAATACGGCGTCCCGTATGCCCGACCAGCTTCAGACTGAGCCAATCGCGTATCCGATACCTCGCGTGCCAAACCCATATCCGCCAGTTTCGCAACCCCGTCCTTCGTGATCATGATATTCTTGGGCTTGACGTCCCGGTGAATCAGACCCCGGGCATGAGAATGAACCAACGCGTCGGCAATCTGAATAATCAAATCCAACGCCTCACGCTCCGAATAGCGGCGATTGTTCGTCAGCTTGTCGTGAACCGTGTAACCGTCCACGTATTCCATAATGAAATAATGATACCCGTCCGCCTCACCGACGTCGATCGCCTGAACAATATTCGCATGGTTCAGCTTCGCCGCAGCCTTACCCTCACGATAAAACCGATCCACGAATTCCGGATTCTCGCTGTATCGCTTGGGTAGAACCTTCACCGCAACGATGCGGTCCAGCGAAACCTGACGTGCCTTGTACACCGTCGCCATCGCTCCTTTGCCCAGTTTCCCCAAAATCTGATAACCAGGTATCTGCTGCTTCGATGGCTTTCGCCCTTCCAATTCCTCCGCGAGCCGGCGGCTTTGAGACTGGGTAATATACCCCTTTTCTACAAGAATCTGTGAAAGCGGTCTATTTTCATTCTCGCTAGCCAAAGTCTTGCGCAAATTTATACACTCTTTCACTTCCTTTGCCGAAGCAAGGTTGTGCTTGAGCACCAATTTACCGAATTCCGTTTCGTCTCCACCCGAACTGCCGAAACTTGAACTCGATCCGGTTTGTTCTAGATCAGACATAACTCTCTAACACAAATCTACTTAAAAGAATACTGAATTGATAACCGCAAATTGATTCTATCGGCAAACCATCGCCAATTCTCCATCTTTTTCTTTTTCCTGTCATCCCCCCGAATGAGGGAATCCATCTTCTCTTTGTCTTCGAACCACGAATTATGAACTTGCTTTTCGTAGGGTGCGTCTCGACGCACCATCTTCTCTTCGCACTATGCACTACGAACTATTCCTAATTTTATGTGCCCGTTCATTCCCGGACAAGTCCCCTTTTGCCGGAAATGCGAATATTTTGACCGCCGATCATCACCGCTTCCACCTTCACATCCCGATCCAACACCCCTCGCGTCAAATCGTCCCCGAACTTGCGGTCTATAGACACAACAATCAAATCGGCTAACTTACCCCCTTCCAGCGTGCCGATCAAGCTTTCTAATCGTAAACTTTTCGAAGCATTGACCGTCGCCATGCCGATAATCGCCTCAGGATCGAGTCCACCAGCCTCGTAAACATCCCGCATCTGATCCAGCATCGACAAACTCGAACTGCACGCTAGCGAATCGCTCCCCAAAGCTACATTCACACCAGCCGCAATCATATCCCGATATCGATGCGGTGCGTGATGAAAATACCAATGCGCAAGCGGACAGTAAACTACCGTCGCCCCACCACCCGCAAGTAACGAAATATCACCGTCCGAAACATAATTCACATGCGCCAGCAGCACAGGCCGATCCAAAACACCAACTGACTTCGCCCACTCCACTGGTGTCGCCCAACCACCGCAAAATCCACGTTCCCATGCGCCAAGCCCCTGCAATATCATCCGCCAAGGCCCCTTCCCCGTGCGAATAAATTCCAGCTCTGCACCATCCTCCGCAAGATGAGTCATCACCCGCCAGCCCTCACGATCAGCCAGCGACATCGCCGACTGATACACGCTCTTCGACGTCGAATACGGCGCGTGAGGCGATATCCCCTTCAAAAATAATTCCGTTTCCCCAGGCATAGCTTCCATTCGTTCCGCCAGGCCCTCCATCGCACCCGCCGCCTTCGCCCCGAACCCAAGAACCTCCGCAAAACAGATCTTCCGGATCGGCTCGTCTACAAGTGTCCGCCACGACCAGTTATTCGCGGAAATATCTGCCACCGTCGTCGTCCCGCCCGCCAGACATCGCGACACACCCATCTTCACCCACCGAGCATGCGTGCTTCTCCGCTTCGGACGATATAAAAATATCTTCATCAGCCACTGGATCAAACCCTGACCCTTCCGAAATTTGATCCGACCCGCCAGGCCCGAAAGTTCCAGATGACAATGACAGTCGATCAGCCCCGGCATGATCACAGCGTATCGATCCGGCCCCACCAGCCTGCTCCAATCGACCACAGTCTCCCCCTCATACGAAATCGAAGCATCCGTCCCTACTTCGGCGATGCGGTCGCCTTCGATCCGAACACAGCCGGAATCCACTAAAGGCCCAGCCATACTGATAATTCCATCCGCTTTCAATATCATAAATTTTAAAACTACACCTTCAGTCCCTCAATTTCAATCCCGGCTGGCAACCGGCACAAAAAAAATATTTTTTTTAATTTTAGCCATCCCCCGGCAGGCCCGTCGCTTAGGCCGTTTAATCCCAAAATTTGTACCTTCAAAAATTTGCATTTTTCAAATCATGTGCTACCTTTATTATAGAGGATGGAGCGTTTCCGTCCTCCCGTCGGGCAATCCCGCCCGCGGCCTTTTGGAAGACCATGAAACTCGCCCACTCGGATTTTCACCTTCCAAATTGTACAATTTGTACCACTTTACGTCATCCTCCGATCAAACCGATGAGTTGCCTCGCCAGAATCGATCGACTGCGTCGATAATCTGCTGAGGACTTTTCACTCTCATCGGCCGCCAGTGTTCCGGCAACAAAACGCGATACGCGGAATACGAAAAACGTTCGTCGATAAGCAATACAACCCCGCGATCGCTTTCGGAGCGGATGACGCGGCCTGCCGCCTGGAGGACTTTATTTATGCCAGGATACATATAGGAATATTCAAACCCAAGTCCCAAAGTCGCTTCGAAATAATCGCGAATGATATCACGTTCCAGGCCGACCTGCGGCAGCCCCACGCCTACGATCGCGCAGCCGCTGAGCCGATCGCCAACCAGATCGATCCCTTCGCCAAAAACGCCGCCCATCACGGCAAAACCGACGAGCGTTTTGGGATTGTCTGCCGAAAAAGAGGCTAAAAACTCCTCTCTGGCCTCTTCGGACATTCCAGACGTCTGACACACCACGTCGATATCCGGATTACGCCGGCGGAACCGCTGTGCGATTTCATGTTGATATTTGTACGACGGCAGATAGACCAAATAGTTGCCCGTCTTGCGGCAGACCATGGCTGAGATAGACTCGACAATCTGATCGTACGAAAATTCGCGTGCCCGAAATGTGGTTCGAATCTGGTCCGCCAGGAGCATGCACAGATTGTCGGGTGGAAACGGCGATGGAATCTTCATCATCGAATCCGTCGCTTCGCCGCCGAGAATTTTCAAAAAATATTCCAGCGGTGTAAGTGTGGCCGAAAAGAAAATTGCGCATTGACCGCGTTTCAAAGCTTCCGCCAACAGATATGACGGATCGAGGCAAAAGAGTTTGATCCTGACATCTGTGCCGATCGTCTCCACATAGGTTGTATATCGCTGATCGCAAGTCTCAGCCACACGCGCAAAATCGCTTGCCTGGAAGTACAAATCGAGCAATTGATCGCGAAAAGCCGACGCCTGATTCTGAACAAGCCATTTTTCAGCCGCCTTCATGAATTTTCGAAGCTGAGGTTTCAGATCGCGAACGACAATCGCACTATGCGATTCGTCGTCAAGACGGGCTGAGTGATCGGTGCAGAGTTTGCCGGCCCGAAGCAAAGCGGCATTGATTTTTGTCAGCGTTTTTGAAACTGCGGGCAATTGTGTCCGAATATTTCGCCTGAGTTCGAGAAACGGCTTTTTGAACAGCTCGGCGGAAAACATTTCCCGTGCGCGATCGACGAGATTGTGCGCCTCATCCACTAGAAAACAATAGTCGCCCCCCTGCTCGGCAAAAAAACGCCGCAGATATACCTTCGGATCGAAAACGTAGTTGTAATCGCACACGACGCAATCGACCCATAGTGAAATATCCAGTGCGAATTCGAACGGGCAGACCTGATACGTGCGGGCGTACTGCTCCACCAGCACACGCGTAATACCATCGTTCTGGAAAATTTCCTCTATAGCTCCGTTGACGCGGTCGAAATGACCTTTGGCGAACGGACAGCTGTCGGGCCGGCATTCGGCGGAATTGGAAAAACAGATTTTTTCTTTTGCGGTCAGCGTGAGTGTCTTTAGCCGCAGGCCCTGCATTCGCATTTTTTCCACGGCGTTTTCCGCCAGCTCGCGTGTGACGGTCTTGGCGGTAAGGTAGAATATTTTTTCGATTTTTCCCTCGCCCAGCGCCTTGACGGCTGGAAAAAGTGTCGCCATGGTCTTGCCGATTCCAGTAGGCGCCTGGGCAAAGAGTTTTTTCCCACCGCCGGCCGATATTGTACGGTAGACGCTTACAGCCAATGGACGCTGACCTTTGCGATATCCGGAAAACGGAAATGGAAGATGGCGAATGGATTCGTTTCGAATTTCGATCCAGTTTTGAATCTGTATCGCCCAGCGGAGATATCGGCCGACAATATCCCTGAAAAAATCGTCCAATTCGGAAAAGGAGAATAATTTCCTGAATCGTCTGACCTCATGAGTTTCCACCTGGCAGTAGGTCAGCTGAACGCCGATCTTCTCCAGACTGTTCTGCTCGGCATAGATGAACGCATAACACTTGGCCTGTGCCCAGAAAAGGGGATTGTCGTCTTCCGTAATATCCTCCAGATCGCCGGTGACTGTTTTGATCTCATCAATGATCACACCACGACGGGTGGTGATTATGCCGTCGGCCCGGCCGTTGATTTCCAGAACAATTTGCGGTGACTCGAAGAGATAAGAAAGATAAACTTCGGATTCATACTGGCCCTTTTGAGATTTCTGGATTCGCTGATGAGCAGAAATACCGCCCAACGCCCGGCTTGCCCCGCCGAAGCCTGAAACCAGGTCCCCGGACCGAAGGACAAAGTCCACAAGATTTTTGACCGAAATTTTTATACCGCTTCTGTCTGACATCTTTTTACTTTTTACTTTTTACTTTTACTCTTATTATTCTTGCCGTACGTCAAATCTTATGAAACATGATATGAGAAAACAAACAGAATACGCGATGGACCAAGGTTAAACCTCGAAGCATGCTTGACGGGCTTTTTATCAAGTCTATACAATGCGGAAAAGAAAAATCGCACGCGATTTGGAAAAGTGAATTCCGAATTTCATTTTTTATATTTTACATTTTATTTCTGA